>NZ_JBQSVO010000140.1:0-8835 GCF_052376275.1 Pseudoalteromonas sp. AOP7-A1-14
TTATTCAACATGCCTTTGATAGTGGCTTTGGTGTATATGCAAACTACACCTATAACAAAACGAATCAGGCCGATGTTACTGTTGATGGTGAAAGCTTTGGTGAGTCGCCACTTATTGGTAGTGCTAAATATCAATACAACACATCGGTCTATTATGAAGGTGATAGCTTTAATATTCGCGCGTCATACAATAAACGAGGCGAAACCGTGCTCGGTATTAATAGCGGTTTAAACGTGTATCAAGACCCATACCAGCAAGTAGACGTAAACGCCGCGTATAACTTTACCGATAGCTTTAGCTTTACCGCAGCGGTAATTAATTTAACGCAATCAGAGTCCGTTACACGCTTAGGTAAAGATACCGATGCTCGTTTGTTGAATACCAGTTACTCAGGTCGTCGCTATTACGCTGGGTTTAATTACAGTTTTTAAAGCAGGAATGAGTGATGACTGCAACAAAATTAATTGAGTGAAGGCTTAATTGATACATCGGTATATTGGCTTTTACGCACACGGGTACGCAGTTTTTCTTGTTCTAAAACGTGACTAGCGTCGATATCATTTAACGGTATGGTATCTTCGCGGCTGAGATTGCCATCGGCCACTAGCGATAAGTAACGAGAACAACACACTCGCAAAAATGAGGTGAAGTTACCGATATCATGATCAGCATCAAGAGACTCAAGGTAGAGCTTAGTGATCATTTGATTTACGGTCATTTGATCGCGAAAAGCCACCTCTTCTAAAATATCCCAAAAAAATTCTTCGAGACGAATTGAGGTAACCACGCCATCAATGCGTAAAGACTTGGTACGGCAGGTCCACAATCGACTGTCGGCATTAATAAAAAGTTGGCACATAGGTTACCTCGTGATGCTGCTAAATTACGATTATAGCAAGGCTACAAACTGTTTTAACATGGCTGGGTGCGCAGGCCAAGCAGGGGCTGTGACTAATTTGCCATCGGTAATTGCGCCATCCATAGGTAACTCAACGTACTCGGCACCCGCCATTTTTACTTCAGGTTGGCACGCAGGGTAGGCAGATACTTTTTTACCTGTGATCACACCTGCAGCAGTGAGCATTTGCGGGCCGTGGCAAATAGAGGCAATTGGTTTATCCGCTGTAGCAAAGTGTTGAATTATTTCGATCACTTTCGCGTTCAAACGTAAATACTCAGGGGCACGGCCACCGGGTAAATACAAGGCATCGTAATCAGCGGCATTAATGTTGGCAAATGTCGCGTTAAGTGCAAAATTATGACCGCGTTTTTCGGTATAGGTTTGGTCGCCTTCAAAATCATGAATCGACGTTGCGATAGTGTCACCCGCTTTTTTATCAGGGCATACAGCATCAACCTGATGACCCATTGCCAATAATGCTTGAAAAGGCACCATGTTTTCATAGTCTTCAACAAAGTCACCGGTGATCATAAGTACTTTAGCCATGTTTTGCTCCAGATCTTAATTGTGCGTAAACGTATCAGAGTGGAAATTAAGTACACGCTAATACCGTGAGTGTTTAGTAAAGCACATACAAATCAGCAGCGGGTAGTATTCTAATACTACAATAGCGAGAGCTGCTGTGTTCCATTCCTTATTGTTTTTAATGACTTGAATAACCAGAAAGCTGATATATAACTTATCTCCAGTGGCTTTGTTGTTTTAAATAATACCTGCTGGAGCATGGTTAAAATATATGTTTTATATAACATAGTTAAAAACCCCAACCGATTCGAAGTCGAGTGCTATTTATTCGCTGCAATTGATTTTAATGAGAAACTAGCTTATTATCGCAATAACTTTTTTTGTGATAAGGCTCGTTATTTTGCGCATTACGCCGCCCTAGGTTTCCCCCCCCTCTAAATTGCCATAATTTAAATGGCTATCAATTGCTGTTTTCAGCAGGTGCTTGTTTGCGCCATCAAAAAATATTTAAGCACCCTGTTCAACGCGTTAACTGTCGATACGCTAATGTATTGCTATGTTGAAACTGTGGTTTATCGAATTTTTATCAATTTAAATTGTGTTTTTACTTTTGGCTAAATGATTTACGTATCAAAGCAGAGCATTGCTTTGCGTGTGAGCGTGTTAAGTTAAAAGAATTTTGCATGATGAAATTGATAACACATAAAACAAGGTTTTCTATGTTCGAAAAATTTAAACTCGAATGGTTCGCTAACATTCGTGGCGACTTACTTGCGGGTATTGTGGTCGCATTAGCTTTGATCCCTGAGGCTATCGCGTTTTCTATTATTGCTGGTGTTGACCCTAAAGTCGGCCTCTATGCTTCATTTTGTATTGCGGTTGTGATTGCCTTTGTTGGTGGCAGGCCCGGTATGATCTCTGCGGCCACCGGCGCGATGGCACTGTTAATGGTAACGCTAGTAAAAGAGCATGGCCTTGAATACTTACTTGCCGCTACTTTACTCACCGGTGTATTGCAAATTATTGCCGGTTATTTAAAGCTTGGCAGCTTAATGCGTTTTGTCTCGCGCTCGGTGGTTACTGGCTTCGTTAATGCCTTGGGTATACTTATTTTTATGGCGCAGTTGCCAGAGCTTACCAATGTAACTTGGCATGTCTACGCAATGACCGCCGCTGGTTTAGGTATTATTTACTTATTCCCTTACTTACCAGTTATCGGTAAAAGTATTCCCTCGCCGTTAGTGTGTATTGTGGTACTGACTGCCATTGCCATGACTATGGGACTTGATATTCGTACCGTCGGTGATATGGGTGAACTACCCGATACCTTGCCTATCTTTTTATGGCCTGATGTGCCGCTAAACCTTGAAACGCTAATGATTATACTGCCTTATTCAATAGGTCTTGCCGTGGTAGGTCTATTAGAGTCAATGATGACGGCCACTATCGTTGATGACCTAACTGATACCTCAAGCGATAAAAACCGTGAGTGTAAAGGCCAAGGCGTTGCCAATATTGGCGCAGGTTTATTAGGTGGTATGGCTGGTTGTGCAATGATTGGTCAGTCAATTATTAATGTTAAATCGGGTGGCCGTGGCCGCTTATCGAGCTTTGCCGCAGGTGTGTATTTGCTGGTTATGGTGGTGTTTTTAGGCGAATGGTTAAAGCTCATACCTATGGCGGCATTGGTTGCAGTGATGATCATGGTGTCAATTGGCACCTTTGCGTGGGGTTCTATTCGCGACCTTAAAAAGCACCCACTTTCAACTAATATAGTTATGGTTGCTACTGTGGTTGTAGTCGTTGCAACCCATAATTTAGCAATGGGTGTGTTTGTTGGTGTATTACTGTCTGCGGTGTTCTTTGCTAATAAAATTAGCCGCTTTATGGTGGTGCAATCTGAGGCGTCTAATGGCGACAAAGTGTATACAGTGACTGGCCAAGTATTCTTTGCCACAGCCGATAAATTTGTTGATTCGTTTGATTTTAAAGACGCAGCCGACAATGTCACGATTGATTTAACCCATGCACATTTTTGGGATATCAGTGGTGTAGGCGCACTTGATAAAGTGGTGATTAAATTACGCCGAGAAGGTGCCGAAGTCACTATTAAGGGCATGAATGCAGCAACCCAAACCGTAGTTGATAAGTTTGCAATTCATGATGATCCCGCTGCCGTAGAAAAAATGATGGCAGGCCACTAAGGAGAACACAATGAAAAAAATAATAGCATGCGTAGATGGTTCACTCATGGCGCACTCAGTGTGCCAAGCGGGAGCGTGGTTATCGGAGCGTTTATCAGTGCCTTTAGTATTACTGCACAGTATTGAAAAGGACCGCTCAGCTGATATCAATTTAGCCGGTAATATTGGTCTAGGAGCTAACGAAGTATTGTTACAACAATTGGCTGATAATGACGCGCAAAAAAGTAAATTGCTTAAAGCACACAGTAAAGCGCTGCTTGAGCATTTACAGCAGTCATTGCCTGAGCTAAACAGCCCAGTTGCAACACTTGAGCGCTTTGGGGATGTAAACCACACCCTTAGCGATATTAAGGAGTCAATTCGTTGTTATGTGATGGGCCGCAGTGGTGAAAACCATGCCAGTGATTCAAACTTAGTGGGCTCGCACATTGAAAGCGCATTACGTTTGGTTGACCGCTCTATGCTATTGACCGTTGGTGAGTTTAAACAACCGCAATCGTTTTTACTTGCCTACGATGGCAGAGAGCAAGCTAACCTGGCGATTGAGCGGTTACTCGAAACCAAACTACTGGCTGACTGCGATTGCCATTTAGTGATGGTAGGTAACACCAGCCATGCCACTAAAGACGCGTTTGATAAAGAGCTAAGCCGTTTAGAGTCACAATTTGCATCCATCACTCCACACTTTGTTGATGGCGATAATATTGCTGAATCATTGTTAGCTAAACAGCTAGAGCTTAATGTTGACTTAACTGTGATGGGAGCGTTTTCGCACTCTAAAGTGAGGCAGTTCTTTGTGGGTAGTAATACGCTAAAACTAATTACTAATAGCCATACTTCATTATTAGTGATCAAGTAATACGCTGTTTTTAATATCAATGAGCCTAACGGGTTGACCTTAAAAGGTTAATACGTTGGGCCCATTTATGTGTTAATTAAATACAAGGCGGAAGATGAAAAATTTTAATTTACTTGCCGACTTAGTCGCATCGGCTGGAGTATCAATAGGTACAGATAAGCATAATGATATTGTAATAAATGATAAACACGCATTTTCCCAAGCGGTTTTACAACAAGGCACCCTTGGTTTAGGCGAAAGCTATATGGCAGGCATATGGGAAAGCGAACAATTAGACGATGTTTTTTATAAGTTTCTTCGAGCAGATATTGGGGGCAAAGTAAAACCACTTAAGCTGTTACCCTATGCTATAAAAACCCGTTTATTTAACTTACAAAAAACCAGTCGTGCATTTACAGTTGGCGAACAGCACTACGATTTAGGTAACGATTTATACCAAGCAATGCTAGATCCACGCATGACCTATACTTGTGGTTACTGGCAAGATGCCAATAATTTAGAGCAAGCGCAGCTTAATAAGCTCGACTTAATTTGCCGCAAGCTAAAGTTAGAGCCCGGTATGACCCTGCTCGACATAGGCTGTGGCTGGGGAAGTTTTATTGCCTACGCCGCTGAGCACTATGGTGTTAAATGCACCGGTTGTACTATTTCTAAACAGCAAGTCGCATGGATCAAAAACAAATATGCCCACTTACCCCTTGAGTTTGCACTGCAAGATTACCGTTCTTTAGAAGGGCAATATGATCGTATTGTTAGTGTTGGTATGTTTGAACATGTGGGCTATAAAAACTTTGCTGACTACTTTAAGGTTGCCGAGCGCTGTTTAAAAGATCATGGCTTATTTTTACTGCATACCATAGGTAAACACGCGCAAACAGTAAAAACAGATCCTTGGATAGATAAATACATTTTCCCTAATGGTTATATCCCTAATATGACACAACTTGTCAGCGCAGCAGAAAAGCACTTTGTTGTTGAAGACTTACATAACTTTGGCACCGATTACGATAAAACCTTAACCGCTTGGTTTAATAACTTTGATCAACACTGGCCGCAATTAAGTAAACGCTATAACGAGCGGTTTTATCGCATGTGGAAATACTACTTATTAAGCTGCGCCGGTGCATTTAGAGCACGCGACTTGCAGTTATGGCAATGGGTGCTAGGCAAAAATGGCGTAGCAAACGGCTATACTAGAGAATCATAAGGATGCACTGTGAACAAACAAGACATAGCATTGTTTGCAGCAATGCAAACACTCGATCTTAAACGATATTTTTCCAAGCAAGTTAAAACGTTCCGCCATGACAATCAATACAGTAAATATATATACAGTGAGTTAAAAGCACTCAAAAAACGCCAAGCTTTATCGGCTAGTACCTTACGTTACTTTAAAGATGTGCTTGCTCCTGACTCACCAGGTTTTTACCAACGCTGGCAAGATCGTTACTTTCGTTATAAAGAGATTTATCGCAGTGTTTTTGCACTACGTAAACTTAGCGACTACGAACGCTTAGCCTTAGCGCTTAAGTTTATTGCGAAACACGATTTTGCTGTGCATATGGGACACGGCGATGAACTTAATTTTTCTAACGAACAAAGCCAAAAGGTAATCGACACTGGGTTTATTGGCTTAGTTGCAAGCGAACAAGAAAAACTACAAAGGCAGGGCTGTGTTGTGGGCACCCAGCTAACTTATTATATAGGTAATAATTTTGATAAAAATGCCTTTGCGTTAATGAAACATTTACAAACGTTTGGTTTTACCTTTGTGTATACCGAACAATCTCCTGAACTTTACTATCGATTATTTCATGTTATAGAAATTAGTAGTTTTGCCGATTTAATTTATCACTCAGAAGGTGTTGAATATGCCGCGGCCTAACTTTGATACCTTAATTGTTGAAGGTGGCGCAATGCGCGGGATTTTTGCAGCTGGTGTACTGGATGCATTTATGGAGCAGCAATTTAATCCATTTAATATGCTAGTGGGTGTATCTGCTGGGGCAACCAATTTAATCGGCTTTGCGGCTAATTGCCCTTATCGAAGCAAAGAGGTGATTGGTAATTTAGCGACATCAGCCAATTTTGTAAATCCGCTCCGGTTTTTACGCGGTGGCCATTTTTGTGATGTAAAATGGTTATGGCAACAATCGATGCTGCAATATCCTATTGAACACCATAATTTGCAGTTAGCATCACGACCATTTTATGTGGTGACCACCAATATTAATACAGGTGCAGCGCAGTACCATAAGGTTAACGAACACAATATGGATGCCGTGTTTGAGGCTAGCTGTGCTTTACCATTGTTATATCGGGCCTACCCGCAGGTAAATAATCAAGCCATGACCGACGGTGGTATCGCCGACTCTATCCCAGTTAAGTTTGCCTACCAACAAGGTGCACGTAAAATACTAGTGATAAGGTCAAGGCCGCGTGATTACCGTAAACGTGTCGCAACATCGAGCTGGTTAAGCGATAAACTATTTGTCAAGCAGCAAGGGTTAGCCCGCGCTATCAGAGCGAGAGCTGAAAACTATAATGCTGCGTGTGAATTTATTTCTTCGCCGCCTGACGATTGCCATATTGAAGACATCTCACCCTCCACTAACTTTAAAGTTACGCGATTTACAAAATCACCTAAAGTCTTAGCGCAAGGTTACCAAGAAGGTAAAAGTAGCGCACTTAATTGGCTTAAAAAACATCACCTATAAACTTTACAGGAGTAAATAATGAATAAATTTTTGCAGGCGATGGTGCTGGCAATGTGCGGGGTAAGCACAATGGCATATGCTGGCGAGGAAGCAATCGATTTAATTACCCATCCTGTTGGCCTAGTGTGTGTGGCCATTTTTATTATTGCCTACATTTTTGTGATACTCGAAGAAAAAATACATCTGCGCAAATCAAAGCCAGTGCTAGTTGCTGCTGGCATAATTTGGACACTGATCGCGTGGCAATATTCTAGCCAAAACTTAACCGACTTAAGTACCGCCGCATTTCGGCACGCCTTGCTTGAGTTTTCAGAGCTAATGCTGTTTTTACTGGTCGCCATGACCTACATTAACGCTTTAGAAGAGCGGCGCTTATTTGATGGCTTGCGGGCGTGGCTGGTTGAGCGTGGCTTTAGTTATAAACAGCTATTTTGGATAAGCGGGGTCATGGCATTTTGTATTTCGCCCGTGGCCGATAACCTAACCACCGCATTACTCTTGTGTGCAGTAGTGATGAAAGTGGCCGCCGATGACGCACGTTTTATTGCTATGGCCTGTGTCAATATCGTGATTGCCGCTAACGCGGGGGGCGCATTTAGTCCATTTGGCGATATTACCACCTTAATGGTCTGGCAAGCCGATGTACTTGAGTTTACCGAGTTTTTTGTGCTGTTTTTACCAGCCTTGGTGAGCTATATCATTCCTGCGTTTATTATGTCGCTTTATATTAATAATAAGCACCCACAATCAAGTGATGAGCAAGTGGAGTTAAAGCGTGGCGCACTGCGTATTTTATGTTTATTTTTACTGACCATTTTAACCGCCGTTATACTAAAAACCGCGTTTGGCTTACCTCCCGTAGTAGGCATGATGATGGGCTTAGGCTACTTACAATTTTTTGGCTATTTTTTACGTGTCACCCTACCTGGCTCACTGGCGAGAAAACGTGCCATGGCAGAGCGCGAAGGCGACAAACAGCGTTTAAGCCGTTTAGGTAACGTCGTGCCATTTGATGTATTTAGCCGAGTGTCACGAGCCGAGTGGGACACGCTATTATTTTTTTATGGCATTGTGATTTGTGTTGGCGGCTTAGGATTTATTGGTTATTTAGTCTTGTTGTCAGATTTACTCTACACAGGTTGGTCTGCAACCGGTGCCAACATTGTGTTAGGCCTGATGTCGGCCGTTGTTGATAATATTCCGGTGATGTTTGCGGTGCTGCAAATGATGCCCGATATGTCTCATGGTCAATGGTTATTGATCACCTTAACAGCTGGCATTGGTGGCAGTATTTTATCGATAGGTTCAGCGGCAGGCGTTGCATTAATGGGCCAAGCCAGAGGTATTTATACGTTTAGTAGCCATTTAAAATGGTCGCCGGTTATTCTATTAGGTTACTTTGCAGGGGTATTTACCCACTTGTATCTTAATACCTCGTATTTTAATTAACAAAACTGCAATTATCTCATGCTAATGCTAATGTTAAAATTTAATTGCACTTTATTATAAAATTGATGGCCTGATACTTTGAATAAATAAGTGCAGGATAACGCTGTTTAAAAATAAGATATTAAAATGACAAAAACATTGAAAAATAACGATTCACATTTTCTTGACCCCACTTACGAG
>NZ_JBQSVO010000141.1:0-8803 GCF_052376275.1 Pseudoalteromonas sp. AOP7-A1-14
GAGTTAAAAAAGACCAAGTGCTTGCACAAATAGATAACACCGAATACCTACAAGCAGTCGCAAGTGCTAAAGCCACTCTTGCCGATGCCAAGCTTGCTCTACAAGAGGAGCAAGACTTAGGTAATCAGGCAAAACGTGAATGGCATCGCTCAGGCGTAACACAAGCGCCAAGCTCGCCCTTAGTATTTCGAACGCTACAGCTAGAAGCCGCACAAGCGACGGCCGATAACGCGCAATACGCATTACAAACCTCACAGCGTGATGAAAAAAACACCCATATAAGTGCGCCGTTTGATGCTGTTATTTTATCGCGCGATGTAGATTTAGGTACCTATGTGAGCATTGGCGACACGCTCGCTACATTAAACAGCACCGACAAAGTGGAAATTAGCGTACCGCTTTCATTAAGTCAGTGGCAAAACCTGGCAAGTGATAAGTCGGGTGAGGTTATTTTAAGCGATGTAACAACACACAATCAGTGGCAAGGTTACATAGCTCGCTTTGAGCAGCACCTTGACGACAGCTCACGCCAACGAAGTGTAGTGGTTGCGCTAGATAAACCCTTTGAACAAGCAACACCGTTATTACCAGGTACTTTTTTAGCGGTACAAATTGCCGGTAAAGTGCTTAATAACGTAATTAAATTACCAGCTTCTTCGGTATCGCAAGAGGGACTAATTTGGTACGTAAACGAGCAAAACACGTTAGTGAGCGTTAAAGCGCAAAAGTTATTTGAGCGTGGTGATTACGTTTATATCTCACCTATTGAAGGGCAAGCTAATTTACGCGTTGTTGCACGCCCGCTAGTAAGCTACCTAAACGAAATGTTAGTAAACCCAGTTGTTGAGGAGATGCCATAATGAGCTCGCATCAAGCACCGCAATTACCTAACAATACTAACCCTTTGCACGGTATTATTAGCTGGTTTGCTAATAACTCTGTGGCGGCTAATTTGTTACTAATTAGCGTAATAGTAATGGGTATAATGTCGCTTTCTACCTTGCGTAAAGAGGCGTTTCCAAGCCTTGAGCCGGATACTATTTCGGTATCGGTGGTATACGACAGTGGCGATGCCTTACAGGCAGAAGAAGGCATTGCGCTAAAAATAGAAGAAGCCCTTGAAACCGTACCCGGCATTAAGCGTATTACCTCTACATCCGATGCCAGCGGCAGCCATGTAAGCATTGAGAAAAAAACTGACTATTCACTTAATGAATTACTCACCGATGTAAAAAACCAAGTGGATGCTATAAATAACTTTCCGGCAGATGCCGAGCAACCCGTTATTGATAAAGCCCGCAGACAAGATCACGCATTAACCTTGCAACTATTTGGTGATGCCGATCGTCATACTTTGCAAAATTTAGGGGAAAGATTAAAAGCCGATTTACTCGCACAGTCAGGTATTAGTGATGTTGAGCAGTCTGGCGTATTAGATCCTATGATGTCGATAGAAATCGATGAAGGTAAATTACAAGCCTATGGCTTAACATTAAGTGATGTGAGTGAGGTGATAAACAACGAATCATCAAGCCCACTTTCATCAAGCTTGCGCGACAGTAATAAGGTTATTCGTTTAAAAGCAGCCGACCAAGCTTATTGGCAGCGTAACTTTGCAAATATTGTGCTTTTAACCACGAACACCGGTACGCAAATTAAACTAGGTGATGTAGCAAACGTTACCGATACGTTCGCTGAAGATACTAATTCATTAAGCCGTTATAACCAACAAAGTGCGATAGGCATTGAAATTTTAATGGATGAAAACAGTGATATAACCACGGTGGTTAAACAAGCAAAAGCTGTAATCGATAGTTGGCATGAGCGCGGTTTACTCCCTCAAAATGTAGAACTTGAGAGCTGGTACGATAAAAGTACATTAATTACCGAGCGCCTGTCACTGCTTACTACAAACGCGGTTACCGGTATTATTATGGTGTTTGTTATTTTAGCTATATTTTTAAATGTACGCGTTGCATTATGGGTTGCTGGTGGTCTTCCATTTGTATTTTTTGGCACCCTGTATTTTATGACCGACAGTTACACCGCGCTGACCATAAACGAAATGACCACCTTTGGCTTTATTATGGCGCTTGGGATCGTGGTAGACGATGCCGTAGTAGTGGGGGAAAGTATTTACACCACTCGGAAAAAACACGGCGACACCCTCAATAACACTATTTTAGGCACCATGAAGGTGGCTGTACCCACTATATTTGGCGTGTTAACTACTGTTGCTGCGTTTATGGCGCTTTCGAATGTATCAGGTAATCTAGGTAAAATTTACGCCCAGTTTGCAACGGTCGTTACTATTTGTTTATTGCTTTCAGTTGTTGAATCAAAACTTATTTTACCGTCGCATTTGGCACACATAAGCACTAAACGCCAGTTAAAATCGGGTATTAGTGGTTTATGGTCAAAGGTGCAGCACGGTGCAGACAGCGGTCTAAACTGGTTTAGCTTAAATGTTTATAGCCGTGTAATAGAGTGCTCATTACGTTTTAGGTACGCTGTTGTTGCCACATTTATTGCTTTTTTTATATTGGTTATTGGTATGCCTATGACAGGCGCAGTAAAAGTAGGTTTCTTTCCAAGTATTTCTGGCGATACTGTGAGTGCAGAGCTTGTTATGCAAAATGATGCAGCGTATGGGCAAACTAATAAAAACTTGTTAGCGCTTGAGCAAAGTGCAATTCAAGCACAGCAAAATTTAATGGGTAAGTACGACTCACAAGAGAGTGAAATAACCAGCTTACAACTTGTTAGCAGCAGTGATACGAGTGGTACTGTTACGATTGAATTACTTAACAAAGGCGCTTTTACAGCAAGCGAGTTTGCACAAGAATGGCAACGTTTAGCTGGTACGCCAGAAGGGAGTAAAAAGCTACAAGTTTTAGCTACGCGTAAAATGGTGGATAACTTTAAAGTAGAGCTAAAAGCATGGGATGATGAAACTGTTATGGCCGCAGGCGCACTGTTTAAAGAGCGCTTACAAAACACTGCTGGTGTTAATGGCATAGACGACAACTTAAACCCAGGCCTACCTCAGCTTAAATTTACCTTAAATGCACAAGGTCGCGCATTAGGGATGGATACCGCCACGTTATCGAATCAGGTTTTGCAAGCGTTTGGTGGTGCAATTGTACAGCGTTACCAACGTGATAAAGACGAAGTGAAAGTGCGCGTACGCTACCCAGAAAATGCGCGTAAAACACCAGCCGATATCATGCAATCGCGTATTAGATTACCGGATGGTACCGTAGTACCTTTAGTTAACGTAGCAACTATAAGTAGCGAATATCAACAAGATGAAATAACGCGTATTGATGGCTTACGTGCAATTTATTTAAGCGCACAAGTAGATAAAAGCGTAGTAGCGTCTAACGAATTGGTTGCCGACTTAAGCCGCGATTTAGTGCCTGAGCTTACTAAGCAGTTCCCTAACTTAAGTATTCACTTTGCTGGTGAAGCCGAAGAGCAAGACGAAACAACAGGCTCAATGGGTGCCATGTTTTTAGCAGCGTTACTCGTTATTTATGTGTTGTTGGCTATTCCGCTAAAATCGTATATTCAACCTATATTGATTATGGTGGCGATTCCGTTTGGTATTGTGGGGGCTATTTTAGGCCATTGGTGGAATGACTTAACCATAAGCATACTTTCTTTAAATGGTATTTTGGCGCTCAGTGGTGTGGTAGTAAACGACAGCTTATTACTTGTTTCACGCTTTAACGAACTGGTAAAAGATAAGGGCATGAATACACACGATGCTATTGTCGAGTCGTGTACTAGTCGTTTGCGTGCAGTAATGCTTACTTCAATTACAACGTACGCAGGCTTAGTGCCGTTATTAAGTGAGACATCATTGCAGGCACAGTTTTTAATTCCAGCTGCCGCATCGCTTGGTTACGGTATTTTATTTGCAACCGTAATTACATTAATACTAATACCGGCATTATTAATGATTCAAATAGACATTAAGCGCTTAATTGCTAATGTGTTAGACTTTTTAAGTGGTAAACGCACTCAAGGAGCAGCCTCTTAATGATAAACGTACTACTGGTTGAGGACGATATAGACCTTGCAACAACAATTGTAGATTACCTCGATATAGAAGACATTGAGTGTGACCATGCAAGCAACGGCGTTTTGGGCTTAAATTTACTGCAAATTAACAACTATCAAATGATCATTTTGGATGTAAATATGCCTAAAATGGATGGCTTAACAATGTGTAAAACATTACGTGAGCAAGGTCAGGACACTCCCGTGCTTATGCTGACTGCTCGCGATAGCCTCGACAACAAATTAGAAGGCTTTGCCGTTGGTAGCGATGACTATTTAGTTAAGCCCTTCGCTATGAAAGAGCTTGTAGCGCGTGTGCAGGTACTGGCAAAGCGCAAAAGCGGTGAGGCAAAACGCCTTACTTTGGCTAATTTAAATTTAGATTTAACCAAGCGAAGTGCGGATGTTGAGGGGCAAACACTAAAGCTATCGCCGATTGCGTTTAAATTGCTAGAAACCTTAGTACGCAGTGCGCCGCAGCCCGTTACGCGCAGCGCCATTATGCAAACTATATGGGGTGAAGAGCAGCCTGACAGCAACAGCTTAAAAGTGCATGTGCATCATTTACGTAAGCAGCTAGAAACAATCACACAACAGATAAAGCTTGAAACCATTCCCAGTGTGGGCTTTGCAATAACAGCCAATGCAGGGCAATCACAATGAAAATAAGGCCAAGTTTAAGGATCTACTTTTTTGCCAGTATGGTGGTGCTTAGTTCTGCTATGGCGATTGGCTATTCATTTTTAAGTGTAAATTACTTTGTTGATGGCCTAGATAAAGGCTTAAACGGAGTGATGCTAAAGCTAACGCAAACAATAGAAGTAAATGCAGGGGAGCCCAAAGACATAATAGGATTTACTATTGCGAGCCGCTGGGAAGATATGCCAAGCATTATTAAACAGCGTTTTAAAAAGCCAACAGAAGTGGGGCTACTACATAAAAGAAAAGATCAGTCGTGGCTGTTTTCTATGCCCGAAAATCTCTTTTTTGTAGTGTATTATCCAAATCCAGAAGGTGAGCCGCGTTATGTATCGCGCATTATGCTCGAAAAGGACCGGCCCACAGCCATTGCCAATATAGAACCAGAACAACGCATGCTATGGATAGCCGTAACCGGTTTTGCTGCCATTGTGTTATTTGCGTTTTTTTTGTTTATGGTAATGAAAAAAATAGCCAAGCCTGTGGAGTCTTTGCGAGCGTGGGCTAAATCGCTAAATCAAGCCAATTTGCAGCAAACACCGCCTGATTTTACTTATAATGAACTCAATGTTTTAGCGACATTAATACGCAGTAGCTTGCTTTCAGCCAACGAAAGCGTAGAGCGCGAACAGCACTTTTTAAGTTATGCTAGTCACGAGCTACGAACGCCGATTTCTGTTATTCGCAGTAACGTTGAGCTACTCAATCGCTTAAGCGAAAAAGTGCCGTTAAGTGATAAACAACGGCTCACCCTTGAGCGAATAGAGCGCGCCGGTTTAACCATGAGCGACCTAACCGATACGCTATTATGGCTAAGCCGGAACGAAGAGCAACAAAGTAGCCCAGAGCCCGTAAACATTGGCGATAAAATATCGACCTTAAGTAGCGAGCTTAATTATTTACTTATAGCTAAGCACGTTAACGTGGCTTTAAGCACACAGCAAGGTTTTGTTATTACAACCGATGCGACTGCTTGTCATATTGTACTGACTAACTTAATTCGTAATGCCTATCAACATACACAAGTGGGGCAAGTAGATATTTCGCAGCAAGGCAGTAAAGTCACAATCGTTAATTGCAGTGAGCAGGACGATACCCCTAACGCGAGTGAGCCCTCAGCAAAACACGCCAGTATAGGTTACGGACTAGGCCTGCAATTAAGCGAAAAAATAATTAAACGCCACGACTGGTGTTACGAGGTAAACGATGAGCCAGGGCGCTATGAGGTTGTGGTTGATTTTAGCTAGGTGCACTTGAGGTTATTTTAATATTATAAATAACCTCATTACCGCAGTGGGATTAGTTAGCCTTTACAATGCCAGTGGTCTTTGTGCCTGGTACAGGCTTTTTTTGCGGGTTTTGTTTTAACTACTATGATGTTAGGCGAATTGTGCCCAGCAACCGGTAAAGGAGCGACCACTTTAACCGTTTTTTTATAAGGCTTATGCACAGTAGGACCTTTTTGATAGACAGTACACCCATTCATAGTAAATACCATTGCTGTTATACCAATAATTTTTAAAGATAAGTTCATCGATATTTATCCTGTTCGGCTTTATATTAGTTTTAAGATAAACCTTTTTTTGTATAGTGCTGTCAATAAACGTAAGAGGTGTGTAAATGTTGCTTGGCGCATTACACTAACGTTGCATATTTTAAAAAATCCACATGTTCGAAGTGTTAAAGGCTTTTACTTTAAGTAGAGAGTTTTTTAAGGAAAAAAGAGCGGGTTACAAAGGCAGTTGCGCCCTAATGCCTTTGTATTTGAATATTAGATTTGCACAAAAAAGTAAGGTCTAAAAAACTTATAAATCGCTGCGCCAGCCCATGCCAGACTCTTCCATTAAGCGCTCGTATACACCTTCAATATTAAGTGGCAGCCACGCTTTGTATTGTTTTAAATCTGCAAACTCATCGAGTTTAACGTTTTGTTTTATTTCATCAAGGCTTTGCCCTGCAAGCGCACCTGCCGTAACTTGGCTGTAAAGCTGCTCTATATAGCTTAAGTAACGTGCTACATCAGCTTTATTACCTATATCGGCATGGCCGCCCACAAAAGTATTAAAGTCGTAATTTAAAACCACTTGGGTTGAATTAATCATGCCTTGAATATCGTAGCTCCAAAGCTTTTGCCATGGCATTCTGCCAATGACTATCCAATCGACCACAAATAGTGTTTTTTGTTTTTCGAACAGCATACTTACTGAACCTCGACCATCGTTAGGGCCGTGGTAGTTTAGTTTTAAGGTTGAGTCACCAAGGGTAAGTATTAGCTCGTCATCAAAAGTAAGGTTAGGCATCACTGTTTTTATTTGTGTGTTTTTAATATCTTGCGCGGTAAGTTTGTGCGCAACAAAGGTTGTGTGTGGGCTTTTAAATACTTCAGCACCATAAATATGGTCGCTGTGATTATGACTATATACAACGTATTTAATGGGAACGTTAAAACGGGTTTTAATTTGCTCATTTAGCCATGTGGCGGCTTTTTTATTAAGCGGGTCGGTAACTATTGCGCCTTGTGGGGTGATTAAAAATACCGAGCGGTGTCTGTCGTCAATAAAGCGGTGGAGGCCATCGCCTAAATCTTCTATTTCATAACTTTGCGCCATAAACCCAATAAATAGTAGGTTGGTGGCAAGTAGTGTTTTTAATAAGCGAATCATGCACATTCCAGTTAAACGTTATTAGTAGTAAGTAAGAAAGTGCGAGTAAGAAAAAAATTTCATTTAATAGGAAACCAAAGGGGCAGATCTTGACTTAATACATTAAAGACCTAGGTTTATAGTTAGATTAACTGAGTCGATTGCTATGTCTAGGCTGCTGCGAATAGAGTTAGAGAATGTGTTTTATCATGTCATAAATCGTGGGGAAGAGCGTGAAAATAGCTTTTTGAATGATGATGACTTTTAGTATTTTATATTATATTGAACAAGCTTCGGTTTAATATTGAAGTGTATTCGTATTGTTTAATGATCAATCATTGCCACTTGCTAATAAAAACTATGCTAATTTAGGGTGAGCCATGAAATATATGAATGGTCTAGTTATTCAGTATTTATCAAAAAATCAGCGACGCTTAATTGGCTCGTTTGAGATTTTATATTTTCGCGGCAAGGTAAAAAGCGCTCAATAGATGATGTTATTGCTTATTTAGCTAACTATATTGATGATGCGATAAAAAACTATGGTAGCCAAAATGAGAAAGCAAGAATATACAAAACCTATTTGAAATGGCTTAAAGAGCCGACTAGTTACTAAGCATTATTGATGATTAATTAAAGCCATTAGTTTTGGATTTTAATGAGTTATATTGAGTCTTGCTCGGGTTTTGTTCCAAGTAAGACGTCAATATAGGCAACCTCTTCGCTAAAAATACCATTAATAAATGCACTTTGCTCGCTAATTACACTGTCATTTGGCTGTGCTTTGTAGTCTTTTTGGCATCTGAGAAGTTCGCAGGCTAACCACTGACATTTGTCGTTTGCTGTATTTATTGCTGTTTTTAAAAAAGATGACCATTTTATTTTTTGTAAATTAAAACGGTAAAGTGTGACAGCAATATCACTATAAGCTTTTTGCTCAGGCGAGGTCACGTTATCACTAGTTAATGTGTAATTATATGAAAGCTTGCTGTTGTTCAGTGCTTGTTGCAGTGAAATTTGTTGTGATTTACTTAAGAAAGTCGTGGTCATAACGTATTGAAGGCCTCTATAAGCGGGTTACAATTAAGTTTAGATTGTTAGGGGGAAGCAAGGCGTTAAATGACTCATGCAGCACCGAAAAATGTAGTAATAGTGATAGCAAAATAGGGCTGACTCTTTACTGAATTAAGCGAATACAATTGTAATTGGTGGGAGTTTAAATTGTAAAGCTAGCGAGGGCTGTTTTTATTGTTACCTTTTTTATTACTTGGTGGCGCTTTTACTTGTTTTTCGTGTCAATGCTCTTCTTTTAACTGGGAGAGGTTACACAGTTTTAGTTTCTTCGCATTTGCAAAGTCGACATAAAACTAGACGCCCATTAAGATAGACAAAAGTAC
>NZ_JBQSVO010000142.1:0-8569 GCF_052376275.1 Pseudoalteromonas sp. AOP7-A1-14
GTGTGGTTAAGATGCAATTACAAAGGAAATTAAGTCGGTACGGCGCAACATAGTTATTCTTAAAGCTGACGACTTGTGGAGAAATAGATGTTTAAAAAAATTCTTGCATCAGTCGGTATTGGTGCAGCAAAAGTAGATACAGTTCTAGAGACTGAGCATTTACAGCCAGGACAAATTTTTAACGCGCAAATAGTCATTCAAGCTGGTGATGTAAGCCAAGAAATTAGTGGTCTAGATTTAGCACTCATGACTCGTGTTAAGGTGGCTAATGAAGACGGTGAATATTTTACTAACCACATTATTGATAAGTGGCGCATTACCGATATTGGTTCAATCGAGCCTGGTCAGCAAAAGACAGTGCCATTTGAAGCGCGCCTTCATTCTGAAACACCGATAACCGAAATTAATGCGGGTTACAACCAATCGTTTGTTTGGGTTGAAACGGGTTTAGATATTGATTTAGCGCTTGACCCAACCGATAAAGATCATTTGCATATTTACCCTAATGAAGCGGTAAATACGTTTATGCAAGCGATGGATAAGCTAGGGTTTAATTTAGTTAAGGCGGATGTTGAAAAAGGTTTTTTACGGGCAAGCACCTTTAGCTCGGTATCAGGTTGTTATCAAGAGTTGGAATATAAACCTAATAGTCGCAGTTTGTTTGGCATTCAAGAAGTAGAACTCTCGTTTGTGCCAGAGGCGCATAAAACCCATGTATTAATTGAGATCGACCGTGCTTTTCGTGGTGATGGCTACGTTGATTTGACTATAGAGCATGACCATGTGAATTTATCGCATTTATGCGATCAGTTAGAGCACTTATTCGCTTAACGAAGGCTTATTAATAATTTTAATAGCCTTGCAAGACTAAGTTTTTTAAGAAGATTTTATGACTTTTCAGAGCAAACCATTTTCTCAACTAACCACTTATGAGTTATTTAGTATCATGCGCGAGCGAGTTGATGTATTTGTGGTTGAACAAAACTGCCCCTACCCAGAAATAGATGATACCGATATTGAGCCCGCAACGATGCATTTGTATCGTTTTGAAAATGACAATGTGGTTAGTTATGCGCGCTGCTATTTAAAAAATGAAGCTTACAGTGCTTTTGGTAGAGTGCTCGTTGCAAAAACGCAGCGCGGTAAGGGGATTGGCTTTGAGCTGGTGAAAGAGGCTATAGATTGCTGCTTTTCACACTTTCCTAAGCAGGATATTTATATTGGTGCACAAACATACTTGCTTGATTTTTATCGCTCATTTGGCTTTGACTTGCAAGGAGAGGTGTATTTAGAAGATGGAATTGCACATCAAGATATGATTTTAAAAAAACCATCAACTAATTAGGTTGATGGTTTTTTTATTAAGATTAGTAAATAGAGTTTACAAATACTAAGGCGATTGCCAGAGGGCAAATAAATTTAATATACCAAGGCCAAACCTTCCAAAATAAACCACTAGCTACTTCTGGTGCACCTTGTTTAATTTCGCTAAGTAGCGAATTACGATACCAAATCCAGCCGGCAAATATACAACACATCATACCAATTAATGGCTGTGTAAACTTTGTTGTTACAGTGATCACTAAGCCAAACAAGCTATCAAAATTAAACACAATCGAGAAGCTGATAAGCGCAATGATGCCGCCAATTATCCACGTTGCATAGATTCGGTTTATATCAAAACGTTCAACAACATATGATACGGGTGCTTCAAGCATTGAAATAGAAGAGGTAAGGGCGGCAATACTCATTAATGCAAAAAAGGCAAAACCGACAAATAAGCCAACGGTACCCATACCATCAAATAGTGCCGGAAGCACTTGAAAAACTAGGGTATCCTCAGAAAGTAATGAACCATCGTTCGCAAATATTTCTACTCCTTGTGCTTGGGCAACATACATGGCTGGAATAATTAAAAGACCAGCAACAAATGCAATAAGTACGTCGATAAGTGTGACGTATGCACCTAGAGAGACTAAATTTTCTTTTTTACTAATGTAAGAGCCATATATAATCATCACACTAGTGCCTAGTGATAGTGAAAAGAATGCTTGTCCAAGGGCACTAACTAATAACTCAGGTTCAAAAATAGAGCTGAAATCAGGCACCAAATATGCTTTTAAACCGATCATAGCGCCTTCTTGAAACATTACATAAATGATCAGCGCAGATAAAATACTTAATAATGCAGGCATTAAACGCTTTGACCATTTTTCAATACCGTTTTCTACCCCTTTACTGATAATACCAATAGTTAAAATGATAAAGGCTGAGGTAAATATAAGGTTTCTTGAAAGTGACTGGTCACTTAGCCAGCTTGCAGCTGAAGTGCTGCCAACTAATGTTGCCGCAGGCGCTAACGTCGCGCTGATCATCCAGCCGGCCACAATTGCGTAAAAACTTAAAATAAAACCGGCACACAAAATACCACTAAAACCAACAATAAATGCAAAGTGCTTTTGCCAGCCTGCATTAGAAATCTTTCGAAGTGAGGTGACTGCGTTGGCTTGGCCGTGACGGCCAATAGTAAGCTCGGCCATTAGTGCTGGGTACGCTAGGAAAAAAGCAAGTATCAAATAGGCAATTAAAAATGCAGCGCCTCCATTACTGGCTGTTTGGGTGGGGAAGCCCCAAATATTACCTAAACCTACCGCCGAGCCTGCGGCGGCCATTATAAATCCAAATCGGGAGCTAAACTCCCCTCTAACTGCGCTCATAATTATTATGACTTCTTTATTTTGTGACGGCGCTGATAATCTACTGTAAATGCTAAAAAATAAAAAGTGCTTATTTAGTTCAATTGGAGAAAAACCATTTTCAGGTATCCAACTTAGTTATAGCAATGGCACTTAAGGTAAGCACTATTTCTAATAGACATTTGTTTTAATAGAGAAAAATAGGGTTTACAGTGTGTAAACTGTAACGAACATGTTAAAACTTTGATGGGTTATGTATTTTTAAAGTAAAACATGCACCGCCTAAGCTGTTACTTTGGCTAACGTTTACACTGCCATGATGCCAATCGACTACTTTTGCGACAATCGCTAAACCTAACCCGAAGCTTTTATGCGCACGATTACGATGGCTTTGCTCTTGGAAGAATGGTGAAAATACTTTATGCCAATTTTTTTTATCAATGCCAGGACCATCATCTTCAACTGTGATAGTTAGCGTCGTCGCCTCGTTTTTTGCGGTAACTAAAATTTGCTTATGAGCAAAATCGCTGGCGTTAGTAATTAAATTTGTTATTGCGCGGGCTAACCAATGTAAATCAGCGTAGATGATGGCTTCATCATTTTGAATAGCAAGCGTTATTTGCTGTTTGGTAAGCGTAGGAGTGACTTGCTGAACTAAATTATTAATATAAGGTTTTAGTTCGCTATGACTATAAGTTAATTGGTTAGCGCGCTGCTCAAGTGTGGCAAAAGCTAAGTAGCTTTTAAGCATAGATTCCATTTGGTCTAAATCTGTTTCCATACGCGACAAATAGTGTTGAATTTTCTCATGGTCTTGACTGTCAAGCGCTGCATCTAGACCAAATCTTAAACAGGCTATAGGGGTACGAATATCATGAGATAAGCTTGACGCCATTAGTTTATTTTCATCAAGAAGTTTTTCTATCTGGCTTGCCATACGATTAAAGGTCAGTTCAACATCTTTTATATAGGTAAAGTGAGAAACCTGAATACGCGCGGTTAAATCACCACTAGCAAACTTTTTTGCTGCACTATTAAGTACATTTAATCGTTTTGCTAATGGGCTGATAATAAAGCCCATCAAGATACATAAGCAGGTGTAAAATAGCAGTGTTAATAACAAGTCATTTTGTTGAGGTTGGCTATGGGACTTTTCTAAACGTAGTTTTAAATGGTAGTCAGCCAGTGCCTTATTACTATAAAGTAGGTAGTAACCTTGCTGATCTTCTAAAATGATCCCATCTGATGAATACATTTGTGCCACAAGCGATGCAGGTAGTGCCAGTGAATTGGTAAGGCGATAATTCAAAGGTAAATTAAAATCTGTTGCTAAACTTTGGCTAAACTGCGCACGTTCTTTGACTGGCTTACTGGCAATTTGTTTGGCAAACCCCGTTAACAATTTACTTTGTAAGTAAAACTCATCCTCTGGTGTGTGTGTTTGTTGGCTAAAGGCATCAATCAGCCAGCCTAAAATTGCAATCGATAGCAATGCGCTACTTAATAATGACCAATAAAGTTTTTTCATTATGCTAATACAATAAATTGTTGTGCATAATAACTCACCATGCTGATGCTACTAATAAATAACCACGACCCCAGATAGTTTTTATTTTTTCAGGGTGTTGGGAGTCGTCATTAAATTTACGACGAAGGGCAGATATAAGGACATCGACACTACGATCTAAACCATCATATTCACGGCCTTTCGTGGCTTTAAAAACCGCGTCACGAGAAACGACCTCACCGGCATTGTTAGCTAGGTATTGAAGTAATAAATATTCTGCACTGGAAATGTTATGCTCTTGTTCATTAACGAATACGGTACGAGAGAGAGTATCTATTTTGAGTGAGCCAACGGTGATAGTGCTCTCATCAGCCTGGTTACTTGGTTGTTCGGTATTTTGACGAAGAGCGGTTTTAATACGCGCTAACAGAGCACGAGGGCGAATAGGTTTCATAATATAGTCACTGGCACCGACTTCAAGGCCAATGACTTCATCCATTTCATCGTCGCGCGCGGTGAGCATTATAATCGGTGCTTGATAAAACTGCCTGAGTTCACGGCACACGCTAATACCATCTTGCCCTGGTAGCATTACGTCAAGCAATACGAGGGCGGGATTATGGTTTTTTACCATACTGACGACCTCATCTCCGCGTGCGCATATAAGGGTGTTATAACCTTTTTCAATAAGGTATTCAGCAATCCATTGTGCGAGTGAACTATCATCTTCAACTAATAAAATGTTGCCGTAGTTATCCATAATTCTGCCTTAATGAAATTAAAATAAGCGCCAGCGACGTTTTTTTTGACGGTTCTTATATACCCATTGTAGCTGTACTTGTGTCGTTGCTATTGTTTTGCCATTATTACTATTAATTAGCTCAAAAGATACACTATGGGCTGAATCAAATGCATAGCTAAACTCGCCTTGCTCTTGGTTTAACCAGCACTGCATAATGTGTTTAGTATCTGCATCACGTAAACAATAATTACCGGTATTGGGCTGCATCCAGCTTAGGGTTACATCAGCGTAGCAATTACGTCCTTCGCGCAGCGCAACACAGGTATCAGGTATGGCCGTAAGTTTTTTACTGACGGTGTGGGCTTGTTCAGCCGACACTAAATTACTTATTAAAAATAAGCTTATCAGCCATTTAAAATACATATCTTACGCCTACCTTGGCTTTATGTTGATATCCTTGTGAAACAATGGGGCTGTTACTTATTTCCTCAGAAAACCAGGTTGATAGCCAGCCACCTAAAAACACCCAATGCTGATTAATTGGATATTCTCCATGCAACTCTAATACTAAGCTGGCACCGCCATCCGTTTGATAAATAGGGCGGTTTATAGTGGCTTCAGTTGAATCAATGCCAAAGTAATAATTTATAAAGTCGCTTGAGTAAGCGCTAACACCGACACCGGTGCGAAATTCCCAGTTACGCCAAGGTATAATTTTGCTAAAAAAGCTGTTGATCACCCAGCCATTATGAGCGCCGGTAACGTCATGTAAATATTCAAAAGAAACTTGGGCGCTTTCAAAGCGTCGAGAGAGGCGTACGCCCACATCAAAGTCATAGTGGCGACTATTAATACCAACTAATTCTTCAATAACCGTGTCGTTATAGAAGGTTAAGCCACTTTCATCAAAACCAGCTTGTACGTTCGTACCAAGGATATCTAATCCCCAGTTGTATTTATCAATAATACTGTAGCCGATAACAATACCGCCACTGAGTTGGCTCTGGTCGATATCAAGGTAAAAATTATCGTAGGAAAGGGCTAAATTTAAATCAACTTCAAGGCCATCGTCATATGAATCCATACCGATTAAGTATGAATCTTCTATATAATAACCAGCTCCAGCACTCCAGTCCCAAGTAAAACCGGATGAAGGCTCTAAATTATTATCGGCGTAATAGCGGTTGCTGGCAAAAGATTGCACACTCACAAAGAGGGTTAAGACGACAACAAAAAAATTAATTATTTTACTGCTTACAAATGTCATCCCGAGTCCCGTGAGTTATTATTATAATAAAGGCTGTAAAGCATATTATATTGTTAAAGGGTGACTAGAATCTGTAAAAAAGTGTAGTAAGCAGCAAGAGTCGTGCTTGCTGCGAATGTCTTGGTTGTGTTTTATTTATTGGACTTTAATTTTATCAATTAAAATACTACTTAAATAATACTGCATCATCGGTGTTAAAGCACTGACTTCTGTACGATCGCAAGGCCCCTGAACTTTGGTTAAATTACTAACTTTAGCAATTGTCTGGTAATTAGGTGTAGAAACTGTTTTGTTTGCGCGTGCTAGGCGTGCCTGGTCAGTATTTTGCTGGTGAATAAAAGAGGCCACCTCAAGTTCATTGGTGATAGTCTCTTCTTCGGTAAAGTCATAAATAAGCGCCTCACGATGAAAGCTAGCACTATCTATTGATGACTTTGCAAACCACACTACATCACCAGATGCGCGATGAGTTAAGCGCATACTTACTTGTGCATTAATTGTCGCACATTGTTGGGCTGGATATTGACTGGCAATTTCATAAAATAATGAAAATGGCTTCTCGGGTGTATAAATAGGGTATTCAGTATCCTCGACTAAATTCAAATCAAGCTGATGTATTGAAAGTGTAAAGTCTGCTTGCTTAGATTTAATAACCTTGAGGTTTTTTTCTTTTAGCGCGTCACTAATTTGTGTGTATAGGGTGTCTGTAACACTGGCTTTATCTGCAGAAATTGACACTGTTTGATTACGCTTAATTTGGTGTGCAGGCAATTGTACCGACTTAACTTTGGGTGAGTTATGCTCAGTTTTATACATTACTTGGTAAGTTTTACTTTTTAATAACGGTTTTTCTGGCATTGTTAATAACGCAGCTGGCTCCGGTGAAACAGCACAACCAGTTGAAAACAATGAGAAAGCACAAATAGTGAAAAAACGATTATACACTTTACAACCTTTTGAAAACACAATGTTGCCGACATTGTACGTTAGTCCTAATAAAAGTTCATGGTATTATATACTAAGAAACCTCTTAAAAAGATGAAAATAACAAAATATGAAGTATATGAAGTTTTCTTTTTTTTTAATATTGTTGGTCGGTAGCTTTTCAATAGTTGCTCAGACCAGCGATCCCGGCTGGCAATCGTTTATCAGTGACTACAATCGTTATCTAGAACGAAAGCTTGCAAGTAAAGGAATACCCGGTGCCGCAATTTCCATTGTTAATGGTAAAGACTTCAGTTTCACTAAAGGATGGGGATTAACAAAGCGTGGCAAGGGGTTGGCGGTTAACGAACATACTCGCTTTCGTTTAGCGTCGGTTTCTAAAACATTCGCAGGGTCACTAACTGCTAAACTAGCTAGCCAAGGTAAATTTTCCTTAGATGATCCGGTTAGTAAGTATATTCCAGGTTTTGCTAATACTGTCTATAAAGATGATCTCAAAGTTTTTCATATTTTAAGCCACTCCAGTGGATTGGTGCCTAATGCGTACGATAATTTAATTGAGTCGCGGATGAAGTATCCTGATATCGTTGCTAAGTTACTGGCAGTTGAACCTATTTGTAAGCCCGGACAGTGTTATGGCTATCAAAATGTGATGTTTAGCTTGATTGATGATGTGATCACCAAAAGTACTAATATGAATTATAAAACCTGGCTGAATGAGTTTATTTTTGCGCCCTTACAAATGCAAGATGCGAGCTTAGGGTATGATGCTATGGTCGCTGATGAAAATTATGCTCTACCTCATGTCAAAGGGCGTAAGCGTTGGCACACCGCGCGCTTAAAGGCAAATTACTACAAAGTAGGCCCTGCTGCCGGTGTTAACGCAAGCGCCAGCGATATGGCTATTTGGTTAAAAGCACAGCTTGGGCTTTACCCTAGTGTATTGTCAAAAGATGCATTGGCAGCGCAAACACGCCCTTACACCCATACAAAAAAAGAAATGCGCTGGCGTGTCTGGCGTGGGCATGTAAAAGATGCCTATTATGGCTTAGGCTGGCGTGTTTATAATTATGATAATGAAACAATGTATTATCATAGTGGTTGGGTTCAAGGGTATCGCAGTGACTTAGTAATTTTGCCGCATTTAAATATTGGCTTTAGCCTGATTTTAAATGCTGAAACAGGTTTAATTAATGAGCTTACCACTGAATTTATTAACCGCGTGCTTGATTACAAGCATGTCGTGCTGGCAAATAATAATAATTGAAGTGAAATATAATATATTTATTTTCAGTTTGTTCTTTAATTTATTGTCGTTGCAACGAGGCATAAGTACAGCGGCTGAAAGGACAAAAAATGGTCGTTTATCAAATAAATTATAGACACAAACAAGCCAGCTATGGCGCTGGCTT
>NZ_JBQSVO010000143.1:0-8491 GCF_052376275.1 Pseudoalteromonas sp. AOP7-A1-14
ATAATCAAACTTACTCTACTACACAAGCAAAAAGCCCAACGAGAACGCTGGGCTTTGAGACTTATTCTGTTACTGATAAGTATTACCAGACGTTACTCGTCTGTAGTACCGGTCACTCCCACTCAATCGTTGCCGGTGGTTTACCTGAAATATCGTAAACAACACGAGAGATCCCGTCTATTTCGTTAATGATACGGTTTGAAACCACACCTAAGAATTCATACGGTAAATGTGACCAGCGAGCAGTCATAAAATCGATTGTTTCTACGCAGCGTAAGCTTACCACCCAATCGTATTTACGAGCATCACCCATAACACCTACTGATTTAACCGGTAAGAATACCGTGAACGCTTGGCTCACTTTATGATAAAGCTCAGCTTTGTGTAGCTCTTCAATAAAGATAGCATCCGCACGGCGTAGTAAGTCACAGTATTCTTTTTTGATCTCGCCAAGTACACGTACACCTAAACCAGGCCCAGGAAATGGGTGGCGGTAAAGCATATCATACGGTAACCCCAGTTCTAGACCAATTTTACGTACTTCATCTTTAAATAGCTCACGTAAAGGTTCAACAAGACCCATCGCCATGTCATCTGGTAAACCGCCTACATTGTGATGCGATTTAATTACATGGGCTTTACCTGTAGCTGATGCTGCTGATTCGATTACATCAGGGTAAATAGTACCTTGGCCTAACCACTTTGCGTTTTTAAGCTTTTTAGACTCTTCGTCAAACACTTTTATAAAAGTATGACCAATAGCTTTACGTTTCTCTTCTGGATCTGATTTTCCAGCAAGGTCTTCTAAAAATAACTCTTCGGCATCTACTTTAATGATGTTCAAGCCAAACTTATTACCAAACATATCCATAACTTGCTGACCTTCGTTTAAACGAAGTAAGCCGTTATCTACAAATACACATGTTAAGTTTTTACCAATAGCGCGGTGAATAAGCATCGCCACAACCGACGAATCTACACCGCCAGATAAACCTAAAATAACTTCTTCATCACCAACAGTTTCTTTGATGCGTTCAATTGCGTCGTCAATAATTTTTGCCGCAGTCCAGAGCTTTTCACAACCACAAATATCAATTGCAAAACGCTCTAGCAAACGCAGCCCTTGATGAGTGTGCGTTACTTCTGGATGAAATTGCACACCGTAAAATCGTTTTTCTTCGTTTGACATAGCAGCATGTGGACAGGTTGCAGTTTTAGCCGTTGTTTTGAACGAATCAGGGATGTCCATCACTTTATCGCCATGGCTCATCCATACGTCTAATACGCCGTTGCCGCCATCCGTGATGTGATCTTCAATAGCATCAAATAACGCACAATCGCCTACTTTTTCAACTTGTGCGTAGCCAAATTCTTTTTTATCAGAACTATGTACATTACCACCTAGTTGCGCCGCCATAGTTTGCATACCGTAGCAGATACCAAGCACAGGTACGCCCGCGTTAAATACATACTCAGGCGCACGAGGGCTATTTTCAAGCGTAGTTGATTCAGGACCACCTGAAAGGATAATACCTTGCGGATTAAATTCGCGAATTTGCTCTTCAGTTACATCCCAAGCCCATAGCTCACAGTAAACGCCAATTTCACGCACTCGGCGGGCAATTAATTGGGTGTATTGTGAACCAAAATCTAAGATCAGAATTCGTGAATCGTGAATGTCTTTGCTCATGGATTATCTCGTTAGTCAGCAGCTGCCCTTCCTGCTTGGAAGAGTAAAAATAAATAAGGGCTAGCAAATGCTAGCCCAGTAATTTCAATATTTTATATATTAATTAACCTAAACGGTAGTTAGGTGCTTCTTTGGTGATTTGCACATCATGAACATGTGACTCACCCATACCCGCAGAAGTTACGCGAACAAATTGTGGTTTCGTGTTTAACTCTTCAATGGTTGCACAACCAGTTAAACCCATGGCACTGCGCAGACCACCCACTTGTTGGTGAATAATAGTTGCTATTGGGCCTTTATAAGCCACGCGACCTTCAATACCTTCTGGCACTAATTTGTCTGCTTGATTAGATTTTTGGAAGTAACGATCTGATGACCCTTCTTTTTGATCCATCGCACCTAAAGAACCCATACCACGGTATGATTTATAGTAGCGACCTTGATAAAGCTCAACTTCACCAGGTGCTTCTTCAGTACCAGCAAGCAATGAACCCACCATCACACATGATGCACCAGCAACTAATGCTTTTACAAGATCGCCAGAAAAACGGATACCACCATCAGCAATCACTGGAATGTCGCGGTCTTTTAACGCTTCAACAGCATCAGAAATTGCGGTAATTTGCGGCACGCCACAACCGGTAACGATTCGCGTAGTACAAATTGAACCAGGGCCGATACCAACTTTAACAGCGTCAGCACCTGCATCTGCAAGGGCAATTGCCCCTTCTGCTGTTGCTACGTTACCAGCAACAATTTGTAAGTCTGGAAATTCTTTGCGCGTTTGAGCAACACGGTCGATAACACCTTGTGAATGGCCGTGTGAAGTATCTATTAATAATAGATCAACGCCGGCTTCAACAAGTGCTGCAATACGTTCACCCGTACCATCGCCCACACCGACCGCAGCACCTACACGTAAACGACCTTGGTCATCTTTACATGCATCTGGTTTATCTTGGGCTTTTTGGTAATCTTTTACAGTGATCATGCCTTTAAGTTTAAATTCATTATCAACAACAAGAATTTTTTCAATGCGATGCTCGTGCATTAATCCTAAGATTTCTTCACGGGATGCGCCTTCTTTAACAGTGACTAACTTTTCTTTTTTAGTCATTACCGTTGAAACGGGTTGTTCTAGTTTGGTCTCAAAACGCATATCACGACTAGTCACAATACCGACTAGGTTATTGTCTTGATCGGTAACGGGGAAACCTGAGAAACCTTTTTCTTCAGAAAGGGCAACCGCTTGTGCAATTGTTAAATCCGCAGTCACTGTCACAGGAAAAGAAACAATGCCCGCTTCGTACGTTTTAACTTTACGTACGTTTCTGGCTTGTTCTTCAATGGTCATGTTTTTGTGGATAAAACCTAAACCACCCTCTTGCGCCAGCGCAATAGCTAAGCGAGCTTCGGTAACAGTATCCATAGATGCTGAAACTAGCGGCAAGTTAAGTTTGATACCACGCGTTAAACGAGTTGAAATATTAGCCGTATGAGGCAAAACAGTAGAATGACCAGGTACTAATAGTACGTCGTCAAAGGTAAGAGCTTCTTTAGCGATTCTAAGCATTTTGGCAACTTCTCACATGTGGATCTTGTATAAGGAATTGCGGCCAAATTTTATCAGCGTTATGGGCCTGAGTAAATAAGATTTCGTAAATATTTATGATAAACTAGCCCCCGTTAATTTATTTGGGACTTTTTATGGCTATAACTAATTCAATGCAAGGTGTTTATACGGTTTCTCGCCTTAATAAGGAAATTCGTAGTGTGCTCGAAAAAGGCTTTGCGTCGTTAATGTTAAATGGTGAAATCTCAAATTTTATAGCACCGGCATCGGGTCACTGGTATTTCACCTTAAAAGACGACCGCGCTCAGGTAAAAGCCGCAATGTGGCGTGGTAATAACCGTAATCAAACTTTTCGCCCTGCTAACGGCGCACAAGTAACTGTTCGCGCAAGAGTTTCTTTATACGAGCCGCGTGGTGATTACCAGCTGATTGTTGAACATATTGCGCCGGCTGGCGAAGGGCAACTTAAGGCCCAGTTTGATGAGCTAAAAATGCGCTTAGCTGCGCAAGGTTTATTTAGCTCAGCCTATAAAAAACCACTGCCAACAAGCATTAATAAAGTGGGTCTTATTACCTCAGCCACTGGCGCTGCTATTAAAGATATTTTAACAGTATTAAAGCGCCGCGCACCTCAACTGGAGGTGATTATTTACCCTGCTATGGTGCAAGGCAAAGATGCCCATAAGCAATTAATTGAAAAAATAAAAATGGCTAATCAACGTAGCGAAGTTGATGTATTAATACTAGGACGTGGTGGTGGTTCATTAGAAGATTTATGGTGTTTTAACCATGAACAACTTGCCCATGCTATTTTTGACAGTCAACTTCCTATCGTAAGCGCCGTGGGCCATGAAATTGATACTACAATTAGCGATTATGTAGCTGATATACGTGCAGCAACCCCCTCTGCAGCGGCTGAGCTAATTAGCCCTAATAGTATTGAGCTACACAGTAAAGTACAACAAAAAATTGCTGCGCTTATCAGTGCATTTCGTCACAACGTAGCTGCACATCGTAGCCAAGCCGTGCATTTACAGCATCGCTTAAACTTGTGCCATCCGCGAAACCAGTTAAGCCAACAAACCCAACGCTTAGATGAGTTGAGCTTAAGTTTACAACAAGCGATGATAAATCGCCTGCACAACCAAGAACGTGTTATAAATAACTTGCATCCCCGGTTAATAAAAAATTCCCCTGATAGGAAGCTTACCCATGCAAAACACCAACTGACTGAACTTAAAAGCCGCCTAGTCCAGCAAATACATCAACAGCTAAGTAGCGCTAATAATAACTTAGCACTACAAGCTAGTCGGTTAGAATCGGTCAGTCCGCTTAGTGTCCTTGCTCGCGGTTATAGCATCACAAAGTCTGAGCAAGGTAGGGTCGTTAAATCGGTAAGTGATATTGAAAAAGACACTCTACTCATAACAGAGCTAAGTGACGGGCAACTTAAATCTCGGGTAATTTAATAACCAGGCTTATACCCATCATAGGTATCTACTGTTCAGTGCTTAATACGAAGCGGTAATGACTATCGTTTGAATGTGAAGTACTGGTTTTAAACTGCTGCCACCAAGGTTGCTTAATAAGCTTATCGTTTAACTCACGCCAAGCAGTGTGATCAAAGTCATGCTCACCTTCAGCTGTAACTAACTCGAACTGACATACTGTTGTTTTACACTCACCACTTTCAAGTATCGGAGTTATGGTCAGATCTGCGGTGATCAAAAAGTCACTCACTGCGGTTTCAACATTGTATGCCCATAGATCATTACGCGGCTCTTGTTCAAAGCGCTCTTGTAGCTCTTGCTGTAAATCCGAGGGCTCACTATAAACACGGTTAAGCTGCGCTTTATATTGCTGAGTTTGTTTTTGTTGCTGTATCAATTTTTGCTCTAGCTCAGCAACTTGTGCTTTTAATTGGGCTTGGCTACGCGCTTCATCTTCGCTAGGTTTGTCATCAGTGAGGACTGTCTTTACCGAAGGCGACGTAACTGCTTGTCCTGGGCTTTGCAAAGTCTCGACTGGTTGCTGCACTGTTGTTTGCGGGACTACTTGTGAGCCTAACAAGTCTTTGTTGTCAGTTAATATAAAATAGCTGGCCGTTACCAACACACCAGCGGCAAACGCTAGTAATCGCGTAATTACTTGGCTATTCATTATTTTACCTTAAACATGACAGCAGAATTACAACATCGCACTCGTGTGAGATTCATTTTGTGGCTCCCCACCTTCTAAAAAGTTTTGATTCATACTTTTAGCAGGGCAAGGACAAGCGGGCTTGCCAACGATTTTAGCCGGTATCCCAACCGCTGTTGTATGAGCCGGAACAGCGTTTAATACCACTGAGTTTGCACCAATCCGCGCGCCCTCACCAACTTCTATATTACCGAGCACTTTAGCACCGGCACCAATTAACACGCCTGCGCGAATTTTAGGGTGGCGGTCACCTTTTTCGTTACCAGTACCGCCTAGTGTTACCGATTGCAATATGGAAACATTATCCTCAATAACCGCAGTTTCGCCAATGACAATACCCGTTGCGTGGTCAAACATAATACCATGACCGACTTGACAAGCCGGATGGATATCAACACCAAATACTTCTGATGTACGGCTTTGAACAAAGCGAGCTAGCTCTTTACGGTTTTGACGCCATAAACAATTAGCCAAACGATGCGCTTGAATTGCATGAAAGCCCTTTAGATTTAATATTACAGTTAAGTAAGTGTCAGCTGCGGGGTCTCTATCTTTAACCGCTTTTATATCATGGGCAACATGAGTCAGCATACGGTCGCATTCAACAAAAGCTTGATCAAACAATTCACGAATTGTAAAAGCCGAAACAACCGCATCTGATAATTTATTAGCAACAATAAAGCTTAATGCCGAACCTAAACACTCATGATTAAGCACACATGAATAAACATGACTTGCTAATAAAGGTTCACGGGTAACGACTTCATTTGCTTCTGTGCGAAGTTGTTGCCAAATTTCATGACGCATAGGACGGCCTTAAATTAATACAAATATACACTGTGATTCATTTTAACGGATTTAAAGCAAGATGTGTTAACCCAGTCGTTATTTGTTGTAGTTATTAGTTATAACCAACTAGAAAAAGCATTAATGCTGATTCAATGTCGAAACGCATAAACGTTAAAGTGTCCCTATAAATGGGGCACTTTAACGATAGCTGACTTAATTATTTGAATAGGCTTTTTACATAACCTTTATTCAAATACCTTATCTACAGCCATTACTTCAATATTTTTAGCTGGTATTGCTAACTTGTAATCAGCAATCACTTTATCTTCGGCAACTAATTCAGCTGGTTTTTCTGCATTATAGACCATTGGCGAAGTTTGCTCTGATGCTAGGCGTTTTTGCATATCTTTACCGTCATTGGTGATAAATACATAGTGAATATCATTCGTTTGTAAGTTATCTTTAATCACCCGATTTACATCATCAACAGTCAATTTTTCAAGCTTACTTGTTACATACTTTACAAACGACTGTGTGTTATAAAATTCACTATCCAGTGCGTAACCTAATTGACGATTTTGACTGGCGACCATTTGCGGCACAAAATTGATTAAGAAATTACGCGTTGCGTCAAAGTCTTTTTCTGTCATGCCATTTTTGATCAGCTTATCTAGTTCAAATAAAGCCGTACGTGTTGCAAAGTGCGCATCATTATTTGAACGCAATGGGCGTAACCAAACTTGGAATATCTGCTCTGAACGGCCTAAGTTTGCATCGGGCTTAGTTTGGAACATACCACGAGGAAAGTACTCAATGTATGCGTAATCACCGTAGTTCATACCCCGTGTTTGGCGAATGCGATTATAAAGGTAGGCATTTGAGCTGCGATGTTCGCCAAAGTAAGAGCGCACTAACCAAAGTGCTGTCCAATCTTCTTGGCTTCTAATTGTATCAATTGGGAAGCCAAACGATACAGCAGTAGATTGTGCCGACTTCTCAACAATGGTTGCATGATGCCCTTTAAGTTCTGGCGCATCAGGGATTGATAAGCGACTTTGCTCACCTTTTGGTAAATCACTTAAGTCATCAAACATAGTCGCTTTTAGTGACTGTGGTACTGCACCTATTAAACCAACGGTAAGCTTAGCTTGGGTAAACTCTTTGGCATAAAATGCTTTTACATCATCAAGCGTGAGCGCTTCAAGATCAGATAAATCACCATAGTTATAGCTTTCATACGGGTGACCTTGATATAACTTGTGATAAAGAACTTCTTTACCTAGCTCTTCATCATTAGATGCTTTAAGGCCTGATTTAATACCATCAATTATCTCTTTCTTTACTCGTTTAAAGTCATCTTCTCTAAAGCCAGGGTTAAGTAACTGCTCACTAACGAGTGCATACCACTGAACTGCATTATCTTTATGCACACGCCCTTGTAGAGAAATCATTTCTTTATCTAGCTGATAATTAAAGCTCCCAGCCAATGGGTAAAGGGCTTGCTTAATATCGTTGTAGCTTTTCGATTCTGAACCGCCTTGAGCAAGCATAGCTGCCGTTAGCGCAGCCACCCCTTTTTTACCTTTTGGATCAGCAGCAGCGCCTGTGTGAAATAACCAGTTAACATCAATAAGCGGTGAGTCATTTGTTTTATCAAGCACCTTAAAGTGATGCTCTTTCACTGTTTGTTTACTAGCTACTAAAGTATTTAAGTCAACGCCTTGCTCAAAGCCTGATACTTTATCAAGTGCTGACATAGTAACGGTGGTGCGGCTACTATCGACAAAATATTTATTAGCAATAGCTTTAATATCTTCTGCTGTAATGTTATCTGCCGTTGCATAAAGCTGATTTACAACTTCAGGATCACGCTCAAAGTGCATGTAGCTTGCAAGCGTTGACGCAATTGATTGCGATGAATCAAGACCATTAATAAAACTGTACTTAAGGTTTGATTTTAAATCTGCAAGCTTTTGGCTATCCACCAACTCCGTACGTGCTTTTGCATACGTTCGATTTATCGCTTCACGTGCTTTTAGTAAGTCTTTTTCGCTGTCAACTTTGACAAATACGTGCAGTAAACCGGCATCTTTAGTATCTGGATTATAGCTAAACATTTGACTCGCGATTTGTTTATCTACCACTAACTCCTGGTAAAGAGCTGAATTATTTGAAAAATAAAGCTGTGAGAGTAAATCAAGTGCAGCGCGGTCTTTTTGCTTGGGTTGCCACGGTGTGCC
>NZ_JBQSVO010000144.1:0-7909 GCF_052376275.1 Pseudoalteromonas sp. AOP7-A1-14
GTAGTATAAAACAGGCTATTACGTAGTTTTTCTATATCCACATCATATTTTTTAAGCATTGGCGCAAGTTTATTAACACGAGCATCTAGCGCTTCCTCACTAGGCATTTCATCAAGGCCCGCTAAAATAATACGATTACTGTTTTTGTCAGTGCTAACATTTATAAAGTCACCGAATACGGCCGCATAAGTCGCTGACTCATGCTGGTAAAGCTTACTTGACGAAAAAGTATTAGCTGCAACAACGCCATCTGGCGCTAACACACTTTGCACTTCGGCAAAAAATTCTTTTGTTAGTAAATGCTCAGGAATGTAGTCACCGTTAAAAGCATCGAGAATAACCCAATCATATTGTTCTTTTTTAAGTGCTGCGCGCTTTATAAAAATACGCCCATCTTGCACCTTTGAAGTCACTTTATCGGTTTCAATAAAACTAAAGTAATCACGCGCAACTTTAATTACAGCAGGGTCAATTTCAACATTTTCAATAGCAGCATTAGGGTACAGCTCATGAATAACATTAGAAAGCGTACCGCCGCCAAGGCCAATAATTAACACATTTTGAGGATTATCTATCATCAATAAGCTAGCAAATGTCATTTTCGTGTAATTGAAAACAAGCTTATTTGGCTTACTTTTATACATGCAACTTTGGCTGCTTTTACGGCTTTTTTCATCAAACTTTAAACAGCGCAAATCAGCAGTTTCTTCGACTAAAATATTGCGATAAAGCGAACGCTCCTTATGAATCACCTCTGCATGAGCAAGTGAGGTGCTAAGCAATAAAAGTAATGTTATACACCTAAGCATAGTTCAACCTCTTTTTGACGAGACTTGCTAAAACTCATAGCCAGTATTCCCAGTAATCCTAAAAACCCCGCAAAACCTATAATAATGGTATTTACATCAAACGCCAGCACCATATAAAACGAGGTAATAATAGTGCCAAGCGCGCTACCTAAAGTACTTACAAAATAAAGTCCGCCAGCGACTTGGCCGCTTTTTTCATGATCGGTCACTAACAACCTAACAGAATAAGGGGAGATCATTCCTAGTATAACGGTGGGTATAAAAAATAGCGCTGTTGAAGCAAGTAACGACCCATAACGGCTATCTTCTACATGAGCAAAAATAAACGCCATTATTGACTCTGCAAAAAGAACGATAGGCACCACCATAATACTTGCTAGTAGAAAAATAGTTCCGTACTTAGTCAAACTAGGTTTCCTAGTCGAGAGCTTACCGCCAAGTAAATAACCAATAGATAAACTAAGCATAAACACCGTAATAATACTCCCCCAAATATGGACACTACTACCAAAATAGGGAGCTAATATTCGACCGCCAAGCAATTCAATTCCCATGATAGAAAAGCCACTACTAAAGGCTAAAAAATAAATAAGCGCATTGGTTTTATTCACTGCCAATTCCTGTTGTTTATTGTTGTAATTATTATCCATATTAACCTGATGAAGATGACGATGCCATGACTGATTTTTAAACTGTAAAAAAGGTTAGCAACCACATCAAATAACAAAATTAATTTAAGAATTGCGGGCAAGCTTTAGTACCTAATAAAAGTGCTGAGCAAGCTGTGACAAACACTATACGCACCTAGGTTTACTGTATTACTTACTCACGCACACAGCTAGAGCATTCAATAAATCGAAACTTATTAATCCTTTTTTGATAGTGCCAGTTGATGAAGCGATTTATGTAGCCCCCTTTTGCCAATCAGATATCTACTATTATTTACGCAAAAAAGAAGGAGTATAATTTATAATGAAAAAGCATGTGCTGAATAATATTTAACCTAAAAAAACACAAAATAAAGTAATAAGCCTTAATTATTGAGGATTTATTAAATTTTTAACGCCTTTTCTGTTAAGTTAATAGACTGTATTAACGCTAAAGGAATAAGGATAGTGACCATGAAAATAAAGCAGCTCTCAAGTAAGACATTAACAGGCTTAAAAGTTAGAACTTGTAATGTCAATGAAATGAATACTGACACAGCAAAAATCGCAAACCTTTGGCAAGATTTTAACGAAAAATACGGCTCTAAATTAACAGAAAAAACGAATGTTTACGGTGTTTATACCAATTACGAAACCGATATGGGTGGCTATTTTGATGTTATTGCTTGCTGCGATGATCAAAATATCAACGTTAACGATTCAGTAAAAGTAACCACTGACGATAGCCGTTACTTGGTATTTAGTGGCGAAGGTGAAATGCCTGATGCTATCATTGATTTATGGGGGGCAATTTGGCAGTATTTTAGCTCAGATGATTGTACTTATAAACGCACTTACACTAGCGACTTTGAATACTATAAAAGTGATAGTGAAGTAGAAATTGCGATAGCGATTGAAGGGTAACTTTATAAAAAAACTCTGTTTATTGCTTTAAAATTCAAGTTTAAACCAATAAATTTGGTACCTTTCCTCACATAACTGAGTATTACAACGCGTTATAATACTCAGTAAATCCCGTAAGAATATTCGTTGTCGCAATGGCTGAAAGAAGCAACCCCATTATTCGACTAATGACACTGGCGCCACTACTACCTATAACTTTACTAATAGAGCCAGACAGTAGCATTAATATATAAACAACAACCAACACAGATAACATCACCAGAGCAGTTTGTATTTGCTCCCAAAGACTAAAAATTGTATTTTCAGTTAATAAAACAGCAGTTAATATTGCGCCAGGGCTTGCGATAGAGGGCATTGCAATAGGAAATATAGCTGTTTCCCTATCTGATTTAACAAGCAGCTTTAGCTCTTCTTCGGGCTTGCTTTCACCAAATATCATACTCAACGCAAATAAAAATAATACTATACCTCCTGATATTTGAAACGCAGGAAGAGGAATTGATAACGCTTTTAATAGTATTTCACCAATTACCACAAAAAAAATAAGTAAGCATGCAGATACCAATGTAGCCATTAAGGCTATACGACGCTTGGTTTTCTCTTCATATTTATCAGTGACAGCAACAAATACAGGCACAGTACCAATTGGGTCTATAACAGCAAAAAAAGTAATAAAAACAGCCAACAGATCTATCATTTATTTCCTACAAATAATTAACATCCATTTAGAAAGTAACATTTTTATTAAGTAAAATGGATTAATTTCTTTTAAAACCACAAATATAAAGGGGCTAAACTTGGCTTAATGAAAAGCTAGCAACTTCAAAAAAATTTATTGAATCTATTACTGTCAAATTTAGCTTTATAAACCCTTATTACATTTTGCATAAAAAAGCCACGCTCTAATAACTGTTAGAGTGTGGCTTTTGAATAGTTAAACACTATAAAACTAACTGATTTAATTATCCTATTTATTCAATAAGTTCCTTTCAAAAAACTCGGCCATCATGGTGTGGTAGTGCAGGGCGGTGCCTTTACCTTCGCTTAAGCTATGTGAACGATTTGGATATGAGAAAAACTCAAACTGTTTGTTGTGCTTAACTAACTCGTTAATTAAACGCTCAGAGCCTTGGTAATGCACGTTATCGTCGCCAGTACCATGTATGAGTAATAGCTTACCCGTTAGGTTTTTAGCAAACGTAATAGGCGAGGTATTATCGTAGCTCTCAGGGTCTGTATTAGGGTTACCCGCATAACGCTCTTGGTAAATAGTGTCGTATAAACGTATATCTGGCACTGGCGCTGAGGCTATACCCACTTTAAATTTATCACCATGACGGAACAATAAGTTAAGAGTTGAGCTACCGCCCCCTGAGTGCCCCCAAACACCAACGCGGTCGGTGTCTATTACATCCCAACGTTTTGCCATGGCATCGAGCGCATCCACTTGATCTTGCACGGTGATTGAGCCAATTTTTTTATAAATCGATTTGCGCCAATCACGGCCTTTTGGCGCGCGTGTGCCTCGGTTATCAACCGATGCGACAATAAAACCTTTTTGCGTTAACAGTGATTTATACAAGTAGCTATTGCCTTCAAAGCGATCTTGCACTGTTGAGCCCCACGGTTCACCGTATACGTAAAAAATAATTGGGTATTTTTTACTTTTATCCATGTTCTCTGGGAACATAATGTAGCCATCAAGCTCGGTGCCATCCTGCGCATTCACTTTAAAAAACTCATGACTTGGTAAGCTTTGCTCAGCGAGTTTTTCTTTTAGATCTTTATTTTCAACTAACGTTTTTACATTACTGTGATCGCTCACTTTAATGATTTCTTTAATTGGTGGCGCACCAAATTTAGAATAGTTGTGCATTGCCCATGAGGCATCTTTAGACATGTAATAGCTATTAGAGCCTTCAAACTCTTCAGGTGTTACACGCACAGGTTTACTACTACCATCAAGCGGTGTGCTGTATAAATAGCGTTGGCCTGGGTTTTCTGGCGAGGCGATAAAGTACATTACGTTTTTTTCTTCATTGATAGTGAGCATATCAACAATATCGTAATCGCCAGGCGTTAGGTCAATAATGGTTTTGCCATCGCGCGATACACGGTAAAGGTGACGCCAGCCATCACGTTCGCTGTGCCAAATAAAGAACTTACCGTCTTTTGACCAGTTAGCTTTGTAAAACCATTCAATAAAAGCATCGTCTTTATCTTCTAAAATTTTAGTAAGCTTTTGGTTTTGCCAATCAAAAAGCCATACTTTATTGTGATTTTGTGGCCGATTCAAATCTTGAATCATTAATTCATCGCCTGTGCCTGCCCAGCTAATACGCGGAATGTAGCGATCGCGATTATCACCTTCAAGTTTGGCCCAGCGCGTTTGTTTGTCAGCAAGGCTGACTACACCAACACGTACTGCTGAATTCGTTTCGCCAGCTTTAGGGTAAGGGAACTTTTTTAGAGTAGGGTAAAGCTCATCGGTGTTATTAATCATAGTGAAAAACTTAACGCCGCTAGTATCAAGCTGCCAATAAGCGATAGATTTATTATCAGGGCTCCATCTAAAACCATCAGCAATAGTGAATTCTTCTTCGTACACCCAATCAAAATTACCGTTAACAATAGTGGCACTGCCATCGGTTGTAAGCGCTGTTACGTCATTGCTGCCAACCGCTTGCATATAAATGTTGTTATCACGCACATAGGCTACTTTTGTGCTATCTGGTGAGAACTTAGCAAACATTAGCTTAGTTGGTTCAACGTCTGCGCCACCCAATTGCTGTAATTGGTTAGTCTCAAGATTGAGTAACCAAAAATCACCGCGGCTACGCGAACGCCATACTTGTTCACTATTGGTAAACACCATCAGCCATTTTCCGTCTTTTGACCATTGGTAGCTTTCGATTGCAAATGGCTCGTCTGCGCCTTCTGGCAGTAGCTTTTCAAACTCAACTAAAACTTTGCGACCAGTACCGTCAGCATTGTAAAATACAATGTCGTTACCTTTTACGCCGTGTTCTTTTTCGTTATCAGCTTTGTTATTATCAGCGCGATCATGGTCTTTTTTATCTTCTTCGCTTTCACGTTCTTCAAGTACCGTGTAACCGGTACCATCGTCGAGCCATTTAAAATAGCTGCTACGTTGTGCTTTAAATGCTTTGTCTTTATAAATTTTTTCTAGGGTAAGGGGATTGCTAATTTGATTCATTACTTTGGCCTCAGAGCTTGGTGTTACAGAGCAACCAGATAACGAAAGCCCAACCAGTACCGACAATACTAAAGCTGGGGATTTGAGTAATTTCATGTAGTGATCCTAAATGCGATTAGCGCTTATTGTAATTATTTACAAGTAGCATTACTTACACTTTAGCAAAAATTACATTTAAGATCTGAACGTTTATCGCATTAACTTAAGAGTTAACCCCAGAAATATTCAAGTTGGTTAAGCTGGTACAAAACGCAGCACTGGTAGAGTTTAATTGCCCACCTATACGAGATTAACCTAATTAAAACAATATTTAGGCAAAAAACTAACGAAAAGCACTTGGTAAAAAAGTGGTTTATCGTCAGATTTATCCATAAGTTGAGAAGTAACTTTTATCACAAGCTAAACTTTGTGGTGAGCGTTCAAAAATCTGTGCCATTAGTACCCTCCTCACATCGGGTAATTATTGATGAGATTTTTTGACATTTAAATTACATAGTTGCATTTAAGCCATGAACAGGCCACAGCAATTAATTAAACTACTGGGAATAATTAGTAAAGTTGTAATGGGGGTTTACACTTAGGATTCTTCATCCAACTCGAGTTGTGCTTTTTCTACGCTTTCTTGCGGAAGTTCCTTTTGCACAGAAACCCCTAACTCTTTAAATTCAGATGCTTGTTTTATTAAGTTCCCCTTGCCACGGTAAAGCTGCGAAAATGCTTTATCATAGCTTTCTTTTGCTTTATCAAGCTGCTTACCAACACCTTCCATACTGGTTAAAAAGCCATTTAGTTTACTGTAGAAACGCTCTGCACGGTTTGCTAACTCTTTTGAATATTTAGTTTGTTCTTCAAAGCGCCAAAGCTGCTTAACAATATTTAAACTCGTAAGCAGTGTAGTCGGAGTTGCAACTAAAATATTTTTTTCTATCGCTTGCTGATAAATATCGCTTTGATATTTAAGTGCTTCTACAAACGCTGACTCTATCGGTACAAACATAATAACGACCTCTGGAGAGTTTAGCCCAGGAAGTCTATCGTACGATTTATTGGCTAGTTCGTTAATACGTGCTTTAACCGCCTCTACGTGCTCTTTAATAGCTTGTTGAGCTTCGAGGTCGTTATCGGTATTCACGTAACGTGTATAGGCATTTAAAGATGTTTTAGCATCAATAACTAAGTGGCGTTTTTGTGGTAAATACACAACAACATCTGGCCGCAGGCGACCATCTTCAGTATTAAACGACACCTCGCGTTTATAATCGATTCCTGCGCGCAGCCCCGCACTATCAAGTACATTTTCTAACATTAGCTCGCCCCAGTTTCCTTGGGTTTTCTTTTGCCCTTGCAATGCATTACTGAGTTTGTCAGCTTGCTCGGTGATTGCTTGGCTTTTAGCTTGTAAATGTAGTAACTCAATTTTAAGAGCTTCACGTTGTTTAGAGTCTTCCACGTGGATTGATTCGAGTTTATCGCGAAACCCTTTTAGTTCTCCTTGCACTGGTTTTAAAAGCTGCTCAATGCTTTCTTGATTAAGGGTTTTAAACTTTTGTGACTTTTCTTCAAGTATTTGGTTAGCTAAGTTTTCAAATTCTTTTTTTAATAGTTCTTTGCTGTGATTGATATACTCAAGTTGTTCATTGAAGTGTAGCTGTTTTTGCTCAAGGGTACTTTTTATAGTACTTAAATCAACATCACGCTGGTTTAATTCATAACGAGCAGCAGTGAGTTCTCCTTCAGCCTTTTGCCAGAACTGCTTGTATTGCTGAGCATGCTTTTCTTGCTCTACAAAACGCGTTTTGAAATGTTGGGTTTCGTCACGTAACTCGCTGTAATCATCTTGAAGTTGTTGGTGTAAGGCCTCGGAGTTATTTAGTTTTTTTTGCTGCTCTGTAAATTGGCTTTGTAACAATTGATGGGCTTGATCAAGTTGTGATAATTGACTCGCTAGTCTTTTTTTATGTAATCGGGCCATAAGCCCTAAAGTTATAGCACCCGCGGCAAAACCTGCCCCTATACTTGGCCAATCTAAACTTGTAAGTAGCTGTATATACATAAATAAACTTTAATTATCCAAAAGACATATCATCATAACTAATTAGGCGAGGCCAAGATAGCGTAAGTAATAATTAATAACTTGATACCTATTTATTTAAAGCTCTGAGCATACCTACAAAGCGAAGATATACAAACAGCAGAGAGTACTGAGGAGGATCTAAATATGAAAAAACAGCTCCAGATTTATTAAAAAAATTATTTGTGTAAGTAATTAATCAGTTACGATATGTTCAGTTATCTCAAGAGTTATAGGCATA
>NZ_JBQSVO010000145.1:0-7687 GCF_052376275.1 Pseudoalteromonas sp. AOP7-A1-14
GTTAAAACGTTTTTAGCAGGATTTTATTTTACAGGTTTATATATGCAACGTAGTTTTATACCTTCATTAGTGGGGGTCGCTGTGAGTTTAGTGATAGTGTGGTTTTTACATGGTTTTTTATTGGCTGATAGCTGCCTAGATAATGGTGGCGCTTTTGATTACAGTACCAACTTATGTGTGGGGACTAATGGTGACGTTATTGCGCAGCCTCTAAATAATACTATGATTGTGCTTTATTGTGTTGTCATAATGGTGACTTCGTTATTGGTAACCAACGTAATTCGTAAGGCGTTATGTAAGTTCCAAAATTAATCTCCCTAACTTAGGTTAATTTTAAGTTTCTGCTGTTAAGCTCTTATAAAAACCTGCAAGGTCGATTACAATACAGCCATCTAAAAAGGCTGTGGCCTTTTGTGCAAGCAAATAGAGTGGATTTTCTTTCTCATGGCAATCAAACTTGCAATCAATGGTTTTGGTCGAATCGGACGAAATATAGTACGTGCGCTGTACGAAACCGGGCTTGATGAACAAATAAAAATTGTAGCAATCAACGAATTAGCAGCACCAGAGGGCATTGCCCATCTCCTTAAATACGATACCTCTCATGGGCGTTTTAGCTTCCCTGTCACTTTAGGGGAAGATGATATAACTGTCGCCAACGATACGATTGCATTGTTTGCAGAGCAAAATCCCGCTGAATTACCTTGGCATACCTTAGGCGTTGATGTGGTTCTAGAGTGCTCTGGGGTTTATCACTCACGCGAGCATGCAAACTTACATTTAAACGCTGGGGCAAAAAAGGTGTTGTTTTCTCAGCCTGCTGATGCGGATGTCGATGCCACGATTGTGTATGGTATTAATGATGACGAATTAATTGCTGAGCATACGATTGTCTCTAATGGGTCGTGTACTACTAACTGTATTGTGCCGGTAATCAAAGTGCTGGATGATGCCTTTTCAATTGAATCTGGGGCGATTACGACTATCCATGCCTCGATGCACGATCAACAAGTAATTGACGCTTATCATCATGATTTACGCCGTACTCGCGCAGCGAGTCAGTCAATTATTCCAGTTGATACCAAACTTGCCCGAGGTATTGAGCGTATTTTACCTAAGTTTCATGGTCGCTTTGAAGCGATTGCGGTGCGAGTGCCCACTATCAATGTAACTGCAATGGATTTAAGCGTAACCGTTAATTCAGACGTTGATTTAAAAGCGGTAAATAAGGCTTTAAAAGCCGCCGCAAAAGATCGTCTCGAAGGTATTTTAAGTTATACCGAAGAACCATTAGTTTCAGTTGATTTTAATCATGACCCACATTCTTGTATCATAGACGGCACACAAACTCGAGTTAGTCATAAACGGCTGATAAAGTTACTGGTGTGGTGTGACAACGAATGGGGATTTGCTAATCGTATGCTCGATACTGCCCGTACAATGGTAGCAGTAAGTAAATAATTAATATTTATAAAAATAATTCAGTATTGTTAACTAAGGAGAAGTCCATGTCGGTCATCAAGATGGCAGATTTAGATTTAAACGGCAAACGCGTATTAATTCGTGAAGATTTAAATGTGCCTGTTAAAGCAGGTAAAGTGACCTCAGATGCACGTATTCGCGCAGCGTTACCAAGCATTAAACTAGCCCTTGAGAAAGGCGCTAAAGTAATGGTTATGTCACATCTTGGCCGCCCTACAGAAGGGGAATATGATGAAGTATTTTCATTAGCTCCCGTAGTTGATTATTTAAATGAGGCGCTTGAGCAAAACGTACGTCTTGAAAAAAATTACTTAGATGGCGTTGAGATTACCGATAACGAAGTGGTTGTTTTTGAAAACGTGCGTTTTAATAACGGCGAGAGTAAAAATGACGAAGCGCTTTCTAAAAAGCTAGCTGCACTTTGTGACGTGTATGTGATGGATGCATTTGGTACCGCTCACCGCGCGCAGGCTTCAACTCACGGTGTCGGTTTATTTTCAGATGTGGCGTGTGCAGGCCCATTATTAGCAGCAGAGCTTGAAGCGTTGGGTAAAGCGCTTGATAATCCAGCTCGTCCATTAGTGGCGATTGTTGGTGGCTCTAAAGTATCGACTAAATTAACAGTACTCGATTCGCTTTCAACAGTTGTTGATCAACTTGTTACCGGTGGCGGTATTGCCAATACCTTTATTGCCGCAGCGGGTCACCCTGTAGGTAAGTCATTATTTGAAGCTGGCTTGATAGATGAAGCAAATAAACTCAGCGCAGCTGCAAAAAGTAATAACGGCGAAATCCCAGTTCCTACTGATGTAGTTGTTGGTAATGAGTTTTCAGAGTCAGCTGTAGCAACGCTTAAAGATGTTAGTGAAGTAACAGATGAAGATATGATTTTTGATATCGGTCCTGATACTGCCAATCAATTAGCAAAAATTATTGCTAATGCAGGTACTATAGTATGGAATGGTCCGGTTGGTGTATTTGAATTTGACCAGTTTGGTAATGGCACTCGTGCTATTGCACAAGCAATTGCAAATTCAAAAGCGTTTTCAATCGCAGGTGGTGGTGATACCCTAGCGGCGATTGATAAGTATGACATTAGCGATAAAATTTCGTATATTTCAACTGGTGGTGGTGCTTTCCTTGAGTTTTTAGAAGGCAAGAAACTACCAGCAGTTGCTATGCTTGAAGAGCGCGCTAAGTAATTTGCGCGCGATAACGTGGTGGTAAAACATCACGTTAAACACCATTAATAAAATACCTCTCACCCTTATTTTATTAATGGTTTAACGGTTAAGGCTGGTAATTACTAGTTGTTACCGTGATGCCTAAGTGCATTGACCTTAACAAATCCGTTCAAACTAGATGGTAGAAAACTGCTATCGATACAATTTGGAGAATCCCCAATGGCTTTAATCAGTATGCGACAACTTCTTGATCATGCAGCTGAAAATGGTTATGGCGTACCTGCTTTTAACGTAAATAACCAAGAGCAAATGCGCGCAATTATGGAAGCGGCTGATAAAACTAATAGCCCTGTAATTGTTCAAGGTTCAGCTGGAGCTCGAGCTTATGCCGGCGCCCCATTTATTCGTCACATGATTTTAGCTGCTGTAGAAGAGTGGCCACATATTCCTGTTGTTATGCATCAAGATCATGGTACCTCACCGGGTGTTTGCCAACGTTCAATTCAATTAGGTTTTTCATCAGTAATGATGGATGGCTCATTAATGACCGACGGTAAAACCCCATCAAAGTACGACTACAATGTAGATGTAACCCGTCAAACTGTTGAAATGGCACATTCGTGTGGTGTATCAGTTGAAGGCGAGCTGGGCGTATTAGGATCGCTTGAAACGGGCGAAGCTGGCGAAGAAGATGGTGTTGGCGCTGAAGGTAAACTAACTGCAGAACAAATGCTTACCAATCCTGAAGAAGCGGCTGATTTTGTGCGTAAAACTCATGTTGATGCATTAGCAATCGCATGTGGTACATCACACGGTGCTTATAAATTTACTCGCCCGCCTACAGATGATATTTTAGCGATTGACCGTATTAAAGCGATTCATGCACGTATTCCTGATACTCATTTAGTAATGCATGGTTCATCGTCAGTGCCACAAGAATGGTTAGAGATCATTAATCAATATGGTGGCGAAATTCCTGAAACTTACGGTGTACCGGTTGACCAAATTGTTGAGGGTATTAAGTTTGGTGTCCGTAAAGTGAATATAGATACTGACTTACGCTTAGCATCAACAGGGGCTATTCGTCGTCATTTAGCGCAAAATCCAGCTAACTTTGACCCGCGTAAATATTTAGCAGAAGCGACCAAGGCGATGTCTGAAATTTGTATTGCTCGTTATGAAGCTTTTGGCACTGCGGGGCAAGCAAACAAGATTAAGCCCATTTCACTTGATGAAATGCACTTGAAATATCTATCAGGTGAGCTTGATCCTAAGATCAAATAGCTAAACAAATTTAATTTAGTTAACTCTAAGTTCAAGTTATTTAAAAGCCAGCACTTTTTAAGTTGCTGGCTTTTTTGATCTGAGATCAAAGTTATACCAAGTGAGTTATTCAAGATCATTATTTTACTAAGTAAGTGATTTAAAGATCAGATTTATACTAACGATCTTAGCTAAGCCGCTGATGATTGTTTTAAAAGTAAACGATGAAAATTTTAGCTGAACAAAAGATCAAGGGTTTAGCAACAGCAGTGGGTATAAATATGATCCTAAAATTGATCTGGTTGGTATTTGTCTGATCTGAGTTAGCAAGGTTGATAATTTAGTGATCCAGCCTAAACTTCGTTTTAGGTAAAGTAGGATTAGCTAGAAATGTAATTATTTGGACCTTTGTTAGGCTAATTTGTGTTTTTTTTAGTCTCATTTCAAATAACACGTTACACTTTCATAAAAATGTCATACTTAGTCATAATAATGAAAACTAGTTCGGTAACGAAAGAGATTAAATTCAATGGCACGTAAAGTATTAGTCGTCGATGACGAAGCACCAATTAGAGAAATGTTAGTTTTTGTATTGGAACAAAATGGTTTTCAAGCAGTTGAAGCACAAGATTACGATTCTGCAATTGCGGCGATGGTAGAACCGTACCCAGATATGGTTTTACTGGATTGGATGTTACCCGGTGGTAGCGGTATTCAAGTTGCGAAAAAGTTTAAAGAAAACGAATATACTCGTAAAATCCCTATTATTATGCTGACCGCACGTGGTGAAGAAGAAGATAAAGTGCGGGGGCTAGAAGTAGGGGCTGATGATTATGTTACTAAGCCTTTTTCACCAAAAGAGCTAATGGCGCGAATTAAAGCGGTTATCCGCCGTGTTGCACCTACATCACTTGAAGAAGCAATAGAAGTGCATGGCTTAAAGCTTGATCCTATTTCTCACCGTGTTACCTCTGAGGGTAGTGAACTGGATATGGGACCTACTGAGTTTAGACTACTTCATTTTTTTATGACTCATCCTGAACGTGTTTATAGTCGAGAGCAGCTGTTGGATCATGTGTGGGGTACGAACGTGTATGTGGAAGATAGAACGGTTGATGTACATATTCGTCGTTTACGTACAGCTATAGCGTCGTTAGGCCATGACAGACTAGTTCAAACAGTGCGTGGTGCCGGTTATCGCTTTTCAAGTAAATTATAAAAACACGTAGGCTAAGCCCACGTACATAAAGGTAAAGTAAGTGTATGTATCGAGTTGTTAATAAACAGGCGCTAGCAAAGCGCCTGTTTATGTATTTTTTACCTCTGCTATTAATTGGCGTGCTTGTGGGTGCGCCATTTTTGCTTTTATTTTTAGGATCTTTTTCATTACTACTTTGGCACTACCATCAGCTTTATAGGCTCAGTGATTGGTTGCTTAACCAACGTAGCTTTAACCCACCAGAAGGTGAGGGTGTATGGGAGCAAGTGTTTGAGGGAATTTATCATTTACAACATCGTAATCGTAAAAAACGTAACGAGCTAGCAGATTTAATTCGCCGTTTTAGAGATGGCGCTGAAGCAGTTCCTGATGCAGTTGTGGTGCTGCAAAAAGATTTAAGTATCGTATGGTGTAACCAACTAGCACTAAAAGTATTGGGGTTACAGTGGCCAACGGATCATGGCCAACGTTTAGATAACTTAATTCGTGACCCCAAATTTGCTAAATATATGCAATTAGAGTCGTTTGATGAAGCATTAGAGCTTGATAGTGGACATAAACAAGTACTTGAGTTTCGAGTAATGCCTTATGCTAGCTATCAGTTGATGGTGGTGCGCGATGTCACCCGATTAAAACAACTTGAACAAATGCGTAAGGACTTTGTTGCTAATGTTTCTCATGAGCTACGAACACCGCTTACGGTGGTAACTGGTTATTTAGAGATGCTTGACGGTGATAATTTACCGCCCCCGGCAATGTGGCATAAAGCGCAAAATACCATGCTTGGACAGTGTCAGCGCATGGATAGCTTGGTAAATCAGCTGTTGTCGCTGTCACGTATTGAAGGTGCACGTCGACAGGACAATGATAAACCAGTCAATGTGCCGCAAATGCTGAGCTATATCAAAACTGAAGCGCAATCAATTAATCAAGATAAAAACCATCAGCTGATTTTTAATATTAATGAAAGTTTAGATATTAAAGGTTCGGGAGATGAGCTACGCAGCGCGTTTTCAAATTTGGTGTTTAACGCCATTCATTATACAAAACCTGGTGGGGTGATAAATGTGTTGTGGCAGTTAAAAAATGATCAAGCTCAGTTTAGTGTAACTGATAATGGTGATGGTATTGCCCCTGAGCATATAAATCGGTTAACGGAGCGTTTTTACCGAGTTGATAAGGCGCGCAGTCGCATCACCGGTGGATCTGGGCTTGGCTTGGCTATTACCAAACATGTGTTAACTAGACACGATAGCCATTTGAACATTAAGAGTAAATTAGGAAAAGGCTCGGTTTTCTCATTTTCTTTTGCTAAAGAGAAAATTGTAAATAGCCTGAAATCTAGTTGAATTTATATTTAACTTTTTGAAATAAATAGGTTTTCAAGTTGTTCTTTACTGACTAGAAATTTTGAAATTAAACAATAATAGCCTGCTAAAGTCATAAAACTGTCACACCATAGTAATTTAACTGTCATCTAGTCACTTTAGAGTAGGGCGCAGTTAAGAAATGGAACGAATAAATCGGAGTTAACCCTTTATGAAATTTAAAAATTTAGTCGCTGCAATTAGTGTAGCTGTAACAACGTTTGCTTCTGCACAGGTTATGGCAGTCGATAAAACAATACCTGAATATCAAAAAGTAAGTGGTATTTCAGGTAACTTTTCATCAGTGGGCTCTGATACATTAGCCAACATGATGACTTTTTGGGCTGAAGAATATAAACGTATTTACCCAAATGTAAATATTCAAATTCAAGCGGCAGGTTCTTCAACTGCACCACCGGCGCTTACAGAGGGCACTGCAAATTTTGGTCCAATGAGCCGGAAAATGAAGTCAAAAGAAATAGAATCGTTTGAAAAACGTTACGGTTACAAACCAACGGAAGTTCGTGTAGCAATTGATGCGCTTGCAGTATTTGTTCATAAGGATAATCCAATTAAGGGATTACGCATTGATGAAGTTGATGCAATTTTCTCATCAACTCGCAAATGTGGTGCTACTAAACAAGTTAATCGCTGGAGTGAAATAGGTTTAACTGGTGATTGGGCTTCGCGCGATGTCCAGCTTTATGGTCGTAATTCTGTGTCTGGGACTTATGGTTACTTCAAGAAGAAAGCTTTATGTAAAGGGGATTTTCGTAACAACGTAAATGAACAGCCTGGTTCGGCTTCTGTTGTGCAATCAACGTCGTCATCGTTGAATGCGATTGGTTACTCTGGTATAGGTTATAAAACATCAGGTGTACGCACGGTTCCGCTGGCTAAAAAAGGCGATAACTTTGTCGATGCGACCCTAGAGAACGTTGCAACAGGTAAATACCCATTATCTCGTTTCTTGTATGTTTATGTAAACAAGCACCCAAATAAGCCTTTAGCGCCTATTGATGCTGAATTTTTAAAAATGGTGCTATCACAAGATGGCCAAGGTATTGTTAAAAAGGATGGTTATGTACCCCTTTCTGGCCAGTTGGCAATGAAAGAGCTTAAAAAGCTAGATCTTCTATAAAGTTAATAAAAAATAAAAAAACCGCGCAATT
>NZ_JBQSVO010000146.1:0-7639 GCF_052376275.1 Pseudoalteromonas sp. AOP7-A1-14
AAACTCAAGGCGTAGACTTCGTGGCAACGTGGAATACTGAAGGATTAGGTGGCACGCTTGATTTTACTCTTGCGGCAAACTTTACTGAAACCGATGTGGTGGATTTATTTACACCGGCAGGCAGTGGCCTTGAGGCAATACCGGTTGAAGATGTATTTTCATCTCAAGAAACATCAATCATCGAAGAGTGGCAACCACAGGATCGGGTAAACTTAAGTGCTTTATATAAGCTTGAGGATTGGACGGTAAATTTATAGTTAAATCGTTATGGTGAATACACAGTTGAAGATGGTGGACGCCAAACTTACGGCGCTGAGATCCTTACTGATGTAAAAATTAATTACTTTGTTACTGATAACTTATCATTAAATATTGGCGCTAATAACCTGTTTGACGTATATCCGGATAAAAACGAAATTGGTAACTCACGAGCAGGTACTATTGTAGATGCTTCAGGTAATACCATAGTGAATTCAACAGGGGTGTTTGAATATTCTCGCCGTTCAGCGCCGTTTGGTTATAATGGTGCTTATTATTACTTAGGTGCTGAATACCGTTTTTAAATAATATTTATATCTCATTATTTAAAGTCAAAGATATTTAATTTAAAAGGGCCACAGGGCCCTTTTTTTGATTACATAATATATTTATAAAACTATATTTTTTTTTGCATACGACTCATTTCAGCATGACAACTCTGTATGGTTAATAAGGTTTTTGCCAGCGCTGCTTCACAGTCAGATGGTTGTGGTTTATCCATGGCTGCTTTAATCTCTTCAATAGTTCTGTCTTCGACCTCTTCAAGTTCTTTGACATAAGTATCGTCGTTGTCACTGCTAAATTTAGTCAATAGCGTTGTGTAAGCACTGCGTAATTCTACTGAAAAAGACGAGCCATCCTCGCGCTCACCTTTTTCATTGATTGCATAAGGCTGGAGTTGTTCAGCACTTACTTTTCGGGCGTCAATCATGCGCTGAAAAAGTGAATTAATGGCAGGATCTTTTACTTTCTCCTGTGCTTTTTCATAAAAGTCGATGCCGCTGTTCATTACTTGAATAATGTCAGTGATATGAGTTGCTTCGTTTCCTTGATGGTTATTCATAATAATGACCTCTTTTAATTTAATGAAATAATATCTTCATCTAGTCAAAAGCAAAGGTCATTCCATGATTTTTATAATTTTAAAGTTTTGATTTACAGCGATTTTTTTGTGGGTATGCTCGGCGTGTCAATAAATCACTGAGCATATTTTACAGAAGTACATGTAATAGTGAGGGGTTACTTTAGTTCCTCAGCTACTTCGGCTACCTTTTGGCGTAACCAAACGTGGCTGGCATCACGGTGTAGTAGTGGGCTCCAAATCATATCAAGCTCAAACGGCGGGATTGGAAAAGGAGGTTCTAAAATAGTTAGGCCAGGATCGTCCAAATAAATATTGGCAGCTTTTGAGGGCAGAGTGGCTACCAAGTTTTGCTCTTTAGCTAAGTGAATTGCAACATGGTAATTACGAGTAAAAGTGGCAATATTTCGGTGCTTCTCAAAGCGAGCCAGAGCTTCGTCAACCCAGCCAAGCTTTTGCACATCTTTAGGATCCATACCAACACCAACACCAAAGCCCGTTTTGCTTACCCAAATATGTCGTGCTTTTAAGTAACTATCTAAACTAAATTGTTCAATGATTGGGTTATCCGCTTTAACTAAGCAGCAAAAGCTGTCTTTCCATATTTGCTTATGGTGAAACGATTGCGGTAGGTTTTCGAAACGGTTAATGGCCATATCGACTTTACCGTTTTCTACATCGTGAAATGTGACATCGCTTGGAGTGAGTATATCTAGGGTCGTGTCTGGCGCTTCTGCGTGTAACTTACTCAATAGGCGCGGGGCTAATGTACTGGCTGCGTAATCACTTGCCATAATACGAAATACCCGTTTACTTTGGCTAGCTTCAAAATCACGGTTGGGCGCGAGAGTCTCTTCTAATGTCATTAAAATGCTACGGATCACCGGTTGTAACTCTAATGCACGCTCTGTGGGTACCATGCCATCGCTGGTACGCACTAAAATTGGGTCGTTAAATAAATTACGCAGGCGTTTTAAGCCGTTGCTCATAGCTGGCTGGGTAATGCTTAGTTGGTTAGCCGCGCGAGTGACGTTACATTCGCGCAGTAAGGTATCAAGATAAACGAGTAAGTTTAAATCTATTTTACTGATATTCATTGTCTGTCCTTGGGTTTACCAACTATGGATAAACCGTTGTTTTTCTGGATAGGGATAAATATGACTAACCACGCCATTTTTTATATTTTTTTGCGCTTGTTGCCAATATCCTACATCGAGTAGCTCAGGGTGAGCCTGGGTAAAAACCGTTTTATATTTTGGGTTAAGTATTACAAAGGTACATAATTGTTCAGGGAATACGTCTTGAGGAGCTACTGAATAACTTTGTTCGTTAGTTAAGTAGTCATCATAATTTTTAGCTTTTGGTAGTGCCCTAAATCTCATGTCTGTAAGGTACTGTACCTCATCGTAGTCATAAAATATAACCCGTTTATGTTTACTCACACCAAAATTTTTCAGCAGCATGTCACCAGGGAAGATATTTACCGAAATCATTTCTTTTAATGCTTGGCCATAAGCTGTAATTGCGCTTATTGCATCTTCTTTATTGGCGCTTTGTAAATATAGATTAAGCGGTATCATGCGCCGTTCAATATAGAGGTGTTTTATTATTAACAGATCACCTTCAATACTCATTGAATCCCCAATGGTCTCTTTTAATAGTGCTAGTAATGGCGGTTTAAATCGCGCTAGTGGAAACACGACATTGGAGTATTCTATGGTGTCTGCCATGCGGCCAACACGGTCGTGGTTTTTAACTAATTGATAGCGTTTTAATACAGTGTCGCGACCAAATGGCTTGCTTTCACCGAAAGTATCTTTAATGACTTTAAAGACATAATCAAATGAGGGCAGGGTGAATACCATCATCACCATTCCGGGTGTTCCGGGCGCGACGACAAAGTCATCATTAGAATGTTGTAAGTGGTTTAAAAGTTCGCGATAAAACTCAGTTTTTCCCTGTTTATGAAAGCCAATTGCATTGTAAAGCTCGGCCAGTGTTTTGTTAGGCATGAGCTGATTTAAAAAACGTACCAGTGCAGAAGGTGCGTGTGTTTCAACCATAAAATAAGCTCGGGCAAAACCAAATATCACACGCATTTGAGATGATTTAGTCAGTAGCGCATCTAAATAAAGGCCTTGGTTTTGATGGTGCAATATAGCAATAATAAAAGGCTGTATACCGCTTTGCGATACTACTCGACCAACTATATAAGCGGCTTTATTTCTAAAAAAAGGGGCTTGCAGCATATCAAAGCGCATCTGTGATGCTTGATGATGAGTGTCGGGAGCTTGATTATAAAAAGCTTTAACTAATAAGCGAATATCGCGATCAAGATCAACATACGGAGTTTTGAAGTCATATTGATTTAGTATTTTACGTATCGTTGGCCGCAACCCATCAACTACAGGAAAGTAACTTCTGTATTCAGCTTCTACTGGTAGTGCGGGTTCATTTGCAAGAGTTGTGGTGACAAAGATAAAGTTATTGTTAAAGTAACGATGATGAAAAAGGCGACAAAACACAGAATTATAAAAAGTTTCAGCCAGTTCAGCTTGAGGGTGAAAGGTTAGATATTGTTGATAAATTTGCTTACAGCTATGCCACTTGTCAGTACTAAAGGGACTATTATGTATATTTTGTTTTAGTTTCTCGGTTGTTTCGTTTACCCGATCATCATAATAGGTTATGCGTAAGCTGTTAATGTCATGCATGCAGGCCCAGTCTTGTTTCGCAAATGCACTAGGTGCTGTTGCTGTGATCTGCTGAAATAGCTGATAGTGGGTTTTAAATCCGTTTAAAATTAAGTCTGCAACTTGCTGGGGCTGCATTGTAATATCCTTAATAGAGTACATACTATTTTTATTAAGGTTATGATAAAAAATAGTAAAACCCAAGCGTTTATTTGTACCTTGCTAGTTGCTTCTCTAATTTAGCAAGTTGTTTCTTTTTACTTTTTAACGTTGCCTTAAATGATGTATCGAGTTGTGCAATTTTTTTAACAATATCTTTTTTGATTCGGTTGGTTTCATCCTCACTTAAAATACGTTTAGTACGCTGTTGTTGCTGATATTTGGCGCGGTCTAGATTGCGCTTTAAAATAGCAATTTCATGTTTTTTACTACGTATTTCGCCGTTAAGATTACGAATGGTTTGTGTACGTTCAATATTATTGAGTGTTTTTATATGATCTTGTTTTGGAAATTGGTTGGCAGAGTGGCTTATTAATTTATGTTTGGTGGCGTTTGGGCTGCAAGGAAGTTGGCTAAATGTTGTGCCTTTGTCAGTAGTGCACTTATAATAATGAGTCGTATCGTTGGCACTTGCAGTATTTATAACTGTAAAGAATACCAACTGTATGGTGAGTGTTTTCATTAGCACCTGGGTCCCTAGATGATCGTTTAGTCCTTAATTGATCAACTATAGCCTAGCTTATTTAACTCGCAAGCTAGGCTATTTTAATTACCAAATAAAATTTTATTCAGAAAAACGCTTTAGACTTTTAATGCTTTGTACTAAAAATGGAATATCAAGGCCCTGTTCAATTGAGAAACCTTGCGCAGCAGAAATATTTTTATAATTCCCGTCTGAATCAATTAAAGTAATACGGTCTTTTTTATAGGCTATAAACACACCTTGAGAATAATTAACGCCCATATCATTTTGTTTTTTGTATAAATCTACACCAAGCATAGTTTGTGCAGCCAATGCCTGACAATTAAAATACTTACTTAAAATGGTCGCAATAATATCACTTGGTTGTATGAGCCCTTCAACATGGGTGATTTTTTTATCATTACTATACAAGGTTGTAGTAGTTACAATATCTTTACTATTTGGGGCGAGCGCAAAAGCAAATAAATGAGTGCTGTCTGTCCGTACCGTACTATTTTCATCGGCTTTTACTATACGAATAGCTGCATCTTCGATGGTTGATACAGTATTTATGTATGCAAAGCTTTCAAATCCAGACACCACCATACTTTTACGTTTATTTAACCAGATGGGTAGAGATTGCTCTTGCATGAGCGCAGGCTTGTAATAAGCGGGTAAACCATAAATTAAGCTAAACAAACTATCTTCTGTGGCAATAGGCTGTAAAAATTGCTCAGTTGAATACAGAGCTTCATGTTGCTTGGTAAAGTTTATGAGGGCCTGTTGATTACTAAATACTAAAACATCTACTTTATTAGGCGTGAAAGCTTCGCAGCGCTCTAGGGGTAAAGATGCCTTATAATTAATATTTTGATTATTTAGCCTAACATTATGTGCTTGTTTGTAGCTTTCAATATCAAGTAAATCATTTTTAGCCAATAAGCTTTTCGCAGTCGTTGGGTATGAAAGCGGTAACACATTATCTTGCTTGGTAATGTCAAACTTTAAATTTGCATCAGCCCAAATATGTATACTATGGCTCATTGCAAAACACACCAGTAAAAAGGAACTGGCATAGCGGGCAAACTTATATTGCTTTAAACGCGCTAAATGGTGCCACGTATAATTACTGGCAAGTAACTGAAAGGCTAAAATAAGCATCACAATACCGCCAGCAAGTAGTGTTGTAAGTGCTGGCGAGCTGGTAATACGATGCCACAATAAAGTAATTATTTCAGGAAGTGCTGAGCTACTTAAGTGATACCCAAGGTTAAAATAAACATAGGCATCAAGTGTAAGTAAAGATGCTCCACAGGTTGATAAAACGGCTGCCATGCCGCGAATATGCCGTGGGTAAGGGAATACTAAACTAAGTGGAAATATGGTTAGCACAAACGCAATAAAAATAATGAAACTAGTATGGCTTAACCAAGTTACTAGCATATAAATAGCACCTATAAAGGTGGAGGGCGCTGAGTCTGCAAATAAATAACTTAAGCTAATTAAAAGCGCTAAACCAATATTTGCAAAGGTAAACCAATGGCCCCAACTTAATAATTGGCTTGCTTTTGATGAGTACTGATTATGCTGCGATAAATTCATAAAGTTTATTTAACCGATTGCGCTAACGCTTTTGCAAAGTTATCAGCAACGGCTTGCCTTTTTGCTGCTGGTACATGCTCTTTTAAGATATGCGTGATAGAATTTCCTAAACACATAAGGCTTAAATCAACCGGTGCATTGTGTTCTGTTAGCACATCAATTAGCTGATCGACGATTTGTTCTACTTGGTCATTGGAATATTTTGATAAGATTGGCATCAGTTGGTTCAATAAAAGAGTTATATTCTCGTATTTTAACACTAGAGGCGTGAAAAACAAAGATGACAACAGATGTTAAAAAGTTAGTCGTTCATTATGTAGACAAAAAAGACGACGAGACGCAAATTCACTTACGAAATGATGAAATGGCTATTAATGAAAAGGTATCGGTTTTCATTGAGCAGCTACACCACGCATATAATGGTAAACCAGGCAAAGGCTACTGTGCCTTTAGCGGTGAAAAAAATAGCATTGTGGCTTCTGCGATGCAAAGCTATCGTAATGACGAACTTGGCTTTTGGCATATGACTGAGCAAGCAACAGAAGTGCTTAAAGAAGAGCTAAATAAATATGCCTTTAACGAAACCGGCTATTTAGTTTTTTGCCATTATCAATATGTGGCTAGTGATTATTTATTGGTTGCGATGATCAACATAAAAGAGCATTACTCAATCACTTCAGAGCTTGATTTAGCCTCATCACGCCATTTAGATATTTCTCGCATGCAACTTGCAGCCCGTATTGATTTAACTGCATGGGATACACAAGCTGAAGATAATCGTTATATTTCGTTTATCAAAGGTCGTGCTGGGCGTAAAGTTGCCGATTTCTTTTTAGATTTTCTAGGTTGTGAAGAAGGCATTGATTCTAAGCAGCAAAGCCAAGTAATGCTCGGCGCTGTTGATGATTACTTATCAGAGCAACAGTTTGAAAAAACCGAAAAAGACGATTTACGCAAACAAGTATTCGATTACTGCAACGACTGCGTAACCACCGGTGAAGACGCCAATGTGAGTGATCTATCAAGCACGCTAACCAAAGGCGACGACAACCCGTTTGAAAGCTTCTGTAAAGAGCAAAGCTATGACTTGGAAGAGTCATTCCCGGTTGATAAAAAAACCGTCACCAGCATGGTTAAATTCTCAGGTCTTGGTGGCGGTGTAAGCGTGAGCTTCGAGCGTAAACATTTAGGCGAGCGAGTAACGTACAACGAAGCAACCGACACCTTGGTTATAAAAGGAATACCGCCAAATCTAAAAGACCAATTACAGCGATTTATGGAAAAAGAGCAAGATTAAGATTGCAAGGTAAAAGCTTTAAGCTAATTTGAGTTATTTTAAAGCGAAGTGAATGCACTTCGCTTTTTGGTTCAACTAACTAGAAGTTGAATAGCCAATAGAGTAGCAAATTAACTAATTTTTCTTCACTTATTAGCTCAGCTGTTACAGCCTGTCGGGTAAAGTCCAATCCTACTCATCGAAACTGTAAGAGCAGATATGATCTACTAGAAACAAACATTAAAAAAGCCGCGTTAACTAATTTG
>NZ_JBQSVO010000147.1:0-7608 GCF_052376275.1 Pseudoalteromonas sp. AOP7-A1-14
CTTTTAAAGTGAAATGCCTATGCTAAATTGGTCTAAAATTGACACTGTGCTACTTGATATGGACGGCACATTACTTGATTTGCATTTTGATAACTATTTTTGGCTTAACGTCATACCACAGCAGCACGCCATCAAGCAGGGCATTAGTCTTGATGAAGCCAACGCAGACATTATGCACCGTTACCAAGCTGTGAGTGGCCAAATAAGTTGGTATTGCCTTGATTACTGGCAACAGCAATTAGGCCTGCCAATTATGGAGTTGAAACGCCAGTTCCAGCATAAAATAAAAGTCCGCGAAGATGTACCTGAATTTTTAAGCGCACTTAAGCTCCAGGGTAAAAATCTCATAATGCTAACTAACGCCCACCCCGACAGTGTAATGCTCAAATTTGAGCTTACTAATATTGATAATTATCTTGATGGGGTTATCTCAACGCATCAATATGGGGTAAGTAAAGAGCAGCAAAGTTTATGGCAGCAAGTGCATAACGAGTGGCAGTTTGATAAACAGCGAACGCTGTTTGTTGACGATAGCTTGGCGGTACTTAATGCAGCACGCGAATACGGCATTGGGCATTTATTAGCGGTTGCCAACCCTGATAGCCAACAACCGAATAACGAATTCAGTGATTATTTAAGCACCACTGATTTTCGCTCGCTTATTTAGGGTAGCGCGCAACTAAGCCTTGATAAACTTGCCTAGCAAAATCAGCATGCTCAGTATCAAGGCTTTTAACTACCTCTACTAAATGCTCGTTATCTTCTTTCCCCTGCCATATTTTATGATAACTCCCATCTTTGTAACCATAATCTTGGCGGAAGAAGTTAAGCGTATTTTTGCCTACATAACCACGGTATAAATCGTCTATACTCATCCCCATTTGTGCCATACAGCCAGCAAATGCCGCAGCATTAAAGGTCTTATCTGCAACCGCAGAGGCAGCTAACAGCTCTAATGTTTGTTTAAAATCATCACCCTGTTGTGGTGTGCTCAGCTCCGCCTCTAATTGCCTGGCGATTTGCTCATAACTGGTTTCACCATCTATACGTAGCGATAAACCAAAATGAAAAATATCAACAAGCTCCAAAATAACTTGCTCGGTATCTGGAGTTTGTTTTTTCCACCATTTCCAACCGTAATGATCTAGCATTTCAGCACATTCAACCCAAATAGCACGAGACCATTCAAACCCTTGGCTAAACCATTTCTCGTGAACTTTAGTGTTCATGGCGTTTTGCATTTCTAGCATCACCACAATTTTATTTAAATTGGCAGACATGTCTCTTCCAGTTACGATTTTAATTGCGGTTAATAATACAGATAAATGCGCTGCTGTTAAAATAAAACATGACATTATTGATATAGTATGAAAATGATTATAAATAAAAAAGAGGAAATATTATGTTGAAGTCACTTTTAGTCTCTTGTGTATTACTTCTTAGTACCTGAGCTTAGCTCATGCTGTCGTCACACCAAATAATATCGCCTCGCAAGCTGAAAAAGTCAGCCCATTAATGCCAGGTCTCACGGTACCTGCAATTACATTAAAAGATACAGGTAGTAAAAATGTTGCCCTTGCTAAGCGCTTTGCTGAAAAAACTACCGTGCTGATTATTTACCGTGGTGGATGGTGCCCTTATTGCTCAAAGCAATTAGCTAACGTACAAAAAATTGAAGATGAAATAGTTAAACTTGGCGTTCAAATTATTGCTGTATCACCAGACAGCCCAGAAAAGCTAGCGAAAGCAGAATCAACTCGCCTAATTATTAACTGCTTTTTAACGACAGCCTAAGCTTGAGCCAAGCATTAGGGTTAGCATTTTATTTAGATGATCAGACTGCAACTATTTACTGTAATAAGTTAGGGGTGAACTTTGTATCAATTGACGGCACAGTAAAAATTGTCTTGCCTGTACCTGCAGTATTTGTGATTGGCCAAAAAGGACTTGTGCACTTTCAATACCCGGACCCTAATTATAAAGTTCGTTTAACTGAGAATCTCTTACTTGCAGCAGTAAGGTTCATAAACCTAAACTCAAAAAGTTTTAATAAGTCGAGCTTTGCCTCTACTTATCTATTTATTACAAAATCATGCCAAGAGTCGATTAGGTCAACGAAATCGTCAAAACCACAGCCACTAGTTAACCCATTTTCTTCAAGCATTAATTCATCATCTTGATAAGCCAAAATATCTTCAGAGTCTTGGTGTAATGCATGTGCTTCAAAAATCGCTTCATCTTTATTAAGTATTAAATCAACCTCTTGCCCCTGTAATGTAATAGGTTCAAAGCTAGTTGAAACAGCCTTTATGAGCGCCTGTACCATGGGAGTTTTATCTTTGCCGATTTCTTCATTAAGCCAGCGACCAATAACTGCATGCTCGCTACTTATTTTAATGCGAAAGCCACTAATTGGATCGCGGATAAATTGATATTCCATGGATATGCTCTTAAAAAGTAATTGGCTGATTATACTGACGGTGACGAAAGGCACAAAAAAAATAGCGCCTTAATTAGCGCTATTCTTACAATTTTAGCATTGTGCTATAAGCGTCTATCATAAGCCCTAAAACGCGCCGCATCAATGATAGCCCAAATATATACAATCCCAGCAATAACCCCCGGTACAATTAAAAACCACAACGCCGCGCCACCGAAGAATAAGATAGCAAATACTAGTGCCGCTAAAATGCGCCCTTGCACTAATTGACCTAGACCTGGGAAAAATATATTACAAATAGCCGCGATAACGTTACCGCCTGAACCTTGTCCTGACATAATAGCCTCAAATGTTTTTATTTCTGACGAGTTTAATACATGCATCATGCCAATAATTTAACTATTTATAATCAACAGGTTAATTAATTCATAGCACAGCATATAATTTAATTTTAGTTTATTTCACTAAGTTTAAGTCAAATTAGCAATTTTTGTAATCTGTTTTGATCTTAACATTTAATTAAATTTAAAGAGCTGGTTATAAAAACAGTATTTTATTTAGCCCAACTTAAACACCTGTTATACTATTTGCCATTATTGATTGAAAAGGCGTGATGATGGACGTTTCAGAATTACTCGATGGCTTAAATGATAAACAACGGGATGCCGTCGCAGCTCCTTTGCAAAACATGCTAGTGCTTGCTGGTGCAGGCTCTGGTAAAACTCGAGTCCTGGTTCATCGTATAGCGTGGTTAATGCAGGTAGAGCAAGCATCTGCCTACAGTGTATTTGCCGTGACCTTTACCAATAAAGCCGCTAAAGAGATGCGCTCGCGCGTTGAAGAAACCCTAAAAGCACCGGTTGCCGGTATGTGGATTGGTACTTTCCATGGCTTATCCCATCGTATTTTACGCGCTCATCACCGTGAAGCGAACCTTCCTGAAAGCTTTCAAATTTTAGATTCTGACGATCAACTGCGAATGATCAAACGCTTACTAAAAGCGATGAATATTGATGATAAAAAATGGCCAGCAAAACAGTTTGGCTGGTATATCAGCGCCAAAAAAGATGAAGGCCTACGTCCTAAAGATATTCAAGCATATGACATCAATGAACAAATGATGTTAAACGTTTATAAAGCTTATCAGGAAGCATGCGACCGAGCAGGCCTTGTTGATTTTGCTGAAATACTGCTGCGCAGCTTTGAGGTCTTAAAAAATAACCCAACCTTACTTCATCATTACCAACAGCGCTTTACGCATATGTTAGTAGACGAGTTCCAAGATACTAACACTATTCAATATGCGTGGTTAAAACTGTTAGCGGGTAACACTAACAGTATTATGATTGTAGGTGATGATGACCAAAGTATTTATGGTTGGCGCGGTGCTAAAATAGAAAACATTAAGCGCTTTTTAACTGATTTTGAGGCCGAAACTATTCGCCTTGAACAAAACTACCGTTCAACAGCCACTATTTTGAAAGCATCAAATACACTAATTCAAAATAACTCAGACCGAATGGGAAAAAGTCTCTGGACTGACGGCAGTGAGGGGGAGCCGATTTCAGTTTATGCGGCATTTAATGAGCTCGACGAAGCGCGTTTTGTAAGTAGTAAATTACGTAGCTGGCTTAATGCCGGTAACGCACTGCAAGATGCCGCTATTTTATATCGCAGCAATGCACAGTCGCGAGTACTTGAAGAAGCCATGCTACAAGAAGGTTTAAAGTATCGTATTTATGGCGGTATGAGATTCTTCGAACGCCAAGAGATCAAAGATGCACTGGCGTATTTACGTTTAGTTGGTAATCGCCAAGACGATGCAGCCTTTGAGCGTGTTATAAATACGCCAGCGAGAGGCATTGGTGATAAGACACTCAGCCATGTTCGTGACTGCGCCCGTAATGAGTCATTGCCATTGTGGTATGCGGCTAAAGCAATTGTTGAGCAACAGCACCTATCTGGGCGCGCTGCTGGTGCGGTTAGTAAGTTTGTTGAGTTAGTAGAGCATATCGAAGATAAAATAAGCGACCTCACCCTAGAGGAACAAGCAAAATACGCGATTCAAACATCAGGTTTAATGGCAATGTATCAAGCTGAAAAAGGCGAAAAAGGCCGTGCTCGAGTAGAAAACTTAGAAGAGTTAATAAGCGCTTGTGGTCAATATGAACTACCTGAAGATGAAGAGTATAGTTCGCCATTACAAGGTTTTTTAGCTCACACCTCACTTGAATCCGGTGTTGGCCAAGCAGAGGAACACGAAGATGCCGTACAAATGATGACTCTTCACTCAGCAAAAGGCCTTGAGTTTCCATTAGTATTCATGGTCGGCGTTGAAGAAGGCATGTTCCCCTCTCAGCAAAGCAACGAAGAGTCAGGCCGCTTAGAAGAAGAACGCCGACTTTGTTATGTAGGCATGACCCGCGCAATGGAAAAACTTTATATCAGCCATGCTGAAAGTCGCAGGCTTTATGGCCAAGAAAAATACCATAGCCCGTCACGATTTTTACGCGAAATACCTGAAGACTGCATTGAAGAAATACGTATTAAAACACAAGTATCAAGGCCTCCTGCATCAGGACGCTTTAGCCCATCAGTAACCCACGCAGCCTTTGAAGACAGTGGATTTAGTTTAGGCCAACGCGTATTGCATGCTAAGTTTGGTGCAGGTACGGTACTAAACTATGAAGGAAGCGGCGCACAATCTCGTATTCAAGTTAACTTTGATGATTTGGGCAGTAAATGGTTAGTGACCGCGTATGCCAGACTCCAAGCTATTTAAGCAACACCTCGCGCCACTTTTAGCGCAATTACAACTGGCAAAACATCGCCAGTTGTTACTGATCACTGGTGAAAAAAGCTGGTGCTATAAAGAGTCTCAAGCCTTAACAAACCAGCTAACAACTAATATATATATCCTAGCAAATGGCGAGCAACTGAGTAACAGCCAATGGCCTGAACATACCCATCAAATTTTAGGCCAAGAATTTGACCATGTTGTGTATGACGGCTTTAGCGGTATTTATCCAGATAAATTTGCAGCACTGAGTGGCACAGTTCGCGCTGGCGGTTTGATGGTTGTGCTGCTACCAAGCCTTTGTGATCTCACTCAATGGCACGACCCTGCCCTAAGTAAATTTCAGTCGCATGGGCACTATCAAACACTAAGTTACTTTAACCAACGCCTTGCAGTACTCATATCACAGCTTGATATAGCACATTTTGATCAACACACAGGCTGGCAAACAGCACCTGTCGCTAAGCACACGGCTATAGATAAACCAGCTATAATTGAGCTTGATTTAACTGAGCAGCAACACTGTATTGAACAAATAATCAAAACAGCCAATGGGCGGGCTAATCGCCCACTATTAATAAGTGCCGATCGTGGCCGTGGTAAGTCAGCCGCTTTGGGCTTTGCAGCAGCAGAGCTCACTGATAAAAATATTATTATTTGTGCAACTCAACCCCGAGCGGTGCAAACAAGCTTTAAACACTTAGCCTCACAGTTAAATTTACCACTAAATAAAGCTCAGAAGAAGTTAGCTAACCTCAGCTATGTCGCACCCGACGTATTACTAGATACTTTGCCTAAATGTGACATCTTATTTGTTGATGAGGCTGCAGCTATTCCGGTGCCCATACTATTAAAAATACTAGCTAGTTATCCACGTATCGTATTTGCTAGCACCATTATAGGTTATGAGGGCAATGGCAGGGGTTATACGCTGCGCTTTAAACGTCATCTGCAACAACACTATAAAAACATGCGTAGCGTTACACTTGAGCAACCAATTCGCTTTGCTAAATATGACCCACTTGAGCAACATATTCGTACTTTACTAGCGCTTGATAGCAGTTACCAAGCAACTAACTTCGCTATAACAACAGTTACGCACCACAAGATTAGCCAGCAACAATTAATTGATGATGAAGCGCAACTTCGCCAGGTTATCGCACTGCTGGCGTTAGCACACTACCAAACCACAGTGAACGATCTACGCCAAATACTTGATGGTACGAAGCAAAAATTATTTATTAGTAAAGTAAACGAGCAAATTATTGGAGTTTGTTTAGTTGCTATAGAAGGTGGTTTTGACGCAGCATTAGCAGAACAAATAGTTGAAAAGAAACGTCGTCCACAAGGGCACTTACTAGCGCAAACACTAGCACAAATTAGTTTTGATAGTTCAGTAATACAACAGTCGACTGCACGAATAGTGCGAATCGCGGTAGCACCTGAATACCACAATCAAGGACTTGGCCAACAATTATTGAGCTTTGTTGAACAACAAGTTAAAGCCACATGCGCTTGGATCGGTGCAAGCTTTGGTGTAAATTCGCCGCTATTGGCTTTTTGGCAAAAAAGCCTCTTCAACTTAGTCAAGATCGGTTATAAAGCAGACAAAACAACCGCAGAACACGCTGCATTGGTAATAAAGCCACTTACTATAAATAGTGAATTAGTAAATCGTCTTGAACTACAGTTTAGCCAACACTTCTCATTACAATTACTAACCCACTTTAGTCATTTAGAGCCGACCTTGGTAAGCACAGTAATGAGCAAATTACCGCATACTAGTTTATCGCAAAATGACAAAAATCATCTAAAGCAGTTATTGTCATCAAACTATACCCTCTTTGATATTCAACCTCTTTTATGGCGCATTATCTGGTGTTATCCAGACAGCTTAAAAAATTGCTCAGACGATTTCCAATGGTTACTTATTCGGCTAGCGCTACAGGGTTGGTCGCTCGAAGAAGCAAAAAACACTCTCAACCTTACAGGCAAAAATAGCATCAACCAATTATTCAAACAGGCTGTTAATGATTGGTATAAAAAAAACTATTTTAGGCTTTGCTAAATATATTAGCAGCCACCTTTAATGCAAGATTAAACCAAACTGGTTGCTGCTTTACAACGCAGCTGTATTTTCTGTTGCTAAAAGCAAAAGGCCGGGCTGTTTTGGATCGAGATTACTGCAATTTAAAATCAGATAAATTCAGGCGTCATCGGTAAGTCACAAGGCCTTCCATGAGGCTTCCGCCCAGAGCTACTGTGTTTCACTACTGAGTTCGGTACGGGGACTTGGCTTGGGGCCTTGGCTTGGTGTTTTTACTTTATTCCAGACGTAAAAAAGCCCGACTCAATGAGCCGGGCTTTCTTT
>NZ_JBQSVO010000148.1:0-7386 GCF_052376275.1 Pseudoalteromonas sp. AOP7-A1-14
AAAATGCATAGCTAAAGGTTTGCTCAGATAAACCAAAGCCATCAATATAAATATACGAACCAGCCGCTAAAAACGCCATGAGTGTCATTGGGGGAATAGTAAAAATAACTAATAAAGAAAGCAAACGAGGGTTTTGTATTACAACAGCTAATCGACCCCAAGATTGAAGTATTGATCCCGTGAATTTACTTTGTAATGTTTCACGATAGGCAATAGCAAATAACATCGACATAGCACCAAACCCAGCTAGTACATAAAACATCATATGCCAAGAGCCTACTTTTAATAATAATGCACCAATTACCGGGGCAACCATTGGTGCGATTATCACTAACGACATGATAGTTGCTATGATCTTTTCTCGTTCTCGACCATCGTATAAATCCTTTACTATTGCTGTTGCTACAACGGTCACAGCGCTTCCACCAAAGGCTTGAATTAAACGAGCTGAAATAAGCATTTCTACTTTATTCGAAAGTGCGCAGAGTAAACTACCGACTACATAAATACTTAAGCCAAGTATTATTATAGGCTTGCGCCCATACTTTTCGCTTAGCGGCCCCCAAAATAGTAATCCAATTGCGTAGACAATAAAGTAAACGCTAAGTGTTAAATTAACCATTGCCTGATTAGTACTTAGCTTGTCGACCATACTCGGTAGTGCAGGTAAATATAAATCGGTTGTTAAAGGGGGAAAGGCACTAACAATAACTAAAAACAACAATGTACCTGTTTTACCTAAAATCGGCTGCTCTACTTTCACACTAAAACTCCAAAATAATGTAATACACAAGCTATACTCTTTCTGAGTATGGCACTTAATCGTGAGGGAAATATGGAGCTTTAAAAAGTAATCGGCTTAATTTAGTTTTCAAACTTATAACCCATGCCATAAATAGACTTAATACATTCAGATCCATCATTTATTGTGTGAAGTTTTCGGCGTAAATTCTTGATATGGCTGTCTACTGTTCTGTCGGTAACAATACGACTATCATGATATATTTTATCCATTAGCTGGTTACGGCTGTATATTTTGTTTTTATTATTAAATAAAAAGTGAAGTAACTTAAATTCCGCAGGTGTGAGTTTTAATGCTTTTTGATAGTAGTGAGCGGTCATTGCTTCTTCATTTATTATTAAGTTTTGAGTTTGCGGCTCTAAGGTATTTCGTCTTACTATATTTTTGACTCGAGCTACCACTTCTCTTGAGCTATAGGGCTTACAAATATAATCATCTGCCCCTAACTCAAGCCCTAGTAAACGGTCAATTTCTTCTACTTTTGCAGTCGCCATAATGACGGGAATACTGCTAAACGTTCTGAGTTCTTTGTATATATCAAGGCCATCTCGATGAGGAAGCATAAGATCTAAAATCACAAGGCTTGGCTTGTGCTCTTTTATCCAGTCTATAACCGTTAGCCCATCTGCAATTATGTGCGTATTAAACCCTGATTGTTGTAAATATTCAGACAATATTTGTCCAAGTGTTGGCTCATCTTCAACAATAAGAATTGTGTGAGTGTTATCTTGGAAATTCATATTAGTGACCTTCATTATATTGTTTTTTAAAGCTAACAATCATTGCTACACCGCCTAATGATGAAATTTGTGCGCTAATACTGCCATTATGTTGTTCAATAATATTTTTACAAATAGATAAACCTAAACCAGAACCACCAGAGTCTCTGCTACGCGATTGATCAACTCGGTATAAACGGCCGAATAATTTATCCAGCGCTGTTAATGGTACTGATGGGGAGCTGTCTTCTATCCATAGTTCAATAGTCTCTTTTTTGTTTTTTATACTCACTTTAATCATGCCTGGGTTGTCGGTATAGCGAATGCTATTTTCAAATACATTAACAAGTAATTGACGAATTAAGTCTTCATCTAAAAATAAAGTGACTTCATTAAGCATTAAATTGTTACTTTTTAGTGTTAGTCCTTTTGCTTGAGCGCGGGCTTCAAAGTTATACATTACACTGTTTACTAATTTATTGAGGCTGATGGGTTTTAATTGCATGTTATATATTGGCTTCGGATTTAGAAAGTACATATAAATCTTCTACTAACTTACCCAAATTTAGAACTTGTTGGTGCATTGAATCAATGTTTTTAGGCTCAGGTGTACGAATACCATCTTGAATGGCTTCTATTTCGCTGCGTAAAACGGCAATAGGAGTTCTTAGTTCATGAGAAATATCAGTGATCCACTGCTCTCGGGTACTTTTTTGTTGTTTTAAACTGATCGAAAGCGAGTTAAAAGCGTTGCCCAGCTCGGCAATTTCGTCTTTGCCTTTGGTTGCAATTTGGGTATTAAAATCGCCTTTTGCTAACGTAAGGGCACCTTGGTGTAATTGTTTTAATGGGGCTAAAAAATGACGAACTAAAAATACAGCACATATTAATGAAAATATACTTGCTAACCCTATTATTAAATAGAGATTTTGTTTTTGTTGATTATAAAAACTGCCAGCCAATGGACCAACAAGATAACTAGTTTGCTCAATAGCTAGCCAACCAATAATTTTTGTGTTTTTTATTATCGGAATTCTAGCAATATTAGACGTAGGATCGTTAGTTGGAGGTAACGTGCCAATAACCCATTTATCGTTTACATCAAGTACAAAAGCGCGATAGCTCGGAGGCCGAATACCATCTTCTTTTGAATATTTAAAATTGCGTTTAATATCGAGACTAATAATTGGTCGTGGTGGCAGTGGCTCACCAATATTAGTAAATAGTTTCTTCCAATGTTGTAAGTCTGAAGTTAAGGGTGTCCAGCCTGTTTTATCATCATAAAATTCTGCTATGGGTTTGGTAAGTTTTGATAGATTTTGCAACTCTGTTTGGTTTATATAGCTTTGAAATCCTTTATTAAAACTGTAATTGGTAAATAGTAAGATTCCAATCACCATTAACAAACTGGTAGTAAAAAGTGACAAAAACAACTTAGAAAAAATAGTTAAGCGCATAAACTTTTAACCTACAACCTATAAATGAACGTTAGTTTATATTTTATTTTGCAGTTTCGGAATCAAATAAAACAATCTCCTTTTTTTCTCCATATTTGCCCCTCTTTTAGTATCAATAATGAGGTATTCCTAATTAAAGCAAAGAGATTAAAGAGTAATGAAAGCATTTCGCAACTTATTTTTAATACCGAACTTATTAATTATCGTCTTAACACTAAGCGCCTGTGGCGAGGTTCAAAACTTACCAGATAATAAAAATGATGCTGTTAAGGTTGATGTTATTGAGCTTAAGTCGATTACGTATCAGCCGTCGGTTGAATTACCTGGTCGTGTATCTGCAATTAAAGAGTCTGAGGTACGTCCTCAAGTAAGCGGTATTATTAAAAGCCGATTATTTACCGACGGTAAAGATGTAAAAGAAGGCGATGTGCTTTATCAAATCGATCCGGCTATTTATCAGGCAAATGTAAACAATGCGCAAGCAAGTGTTAAAAAAGCACAAGCAGATCAAAAAGTAGCTAAAAAAACATTACTGCGCTATGAGAAATTGGCAAAAAATAATGTGGCTAGCCAGCAAGATTTAGATGATGCAGAGGCTAGTTATGAACAAGCATCGGCAGAGGTTAATGTAACTCAGGCTAACTTAGATTATAACAATATTTTATTGTCTTATTCTCAAGTTAAAGCGCCAATTTCTGGTCGTATTGGCATATCAACTGTATCAGAAGGTGCTTTAGTAACTGCAGAGCAGTCGTCATATTTAACAACTATTAAGCAGTTTGACTCAGTTTATGTTGATATGACTCAGTCATCATTAGCGCTACAAAAAATACGTAAAGAGCTTATAGGGCAAGAGAAAAAAGACGATATTGATGTCCCTGTTACTATTAAGCTTGAAGATGGCAGTGCGTATCCATTAAAGGGTTACCTTGAGTCATTAGATATCACGGTTGACCAATCAACAAGTAGTGTAACGCTGCGTGCAATTATGCCAAATCCCACTTTAGAATTACTGCCAGGTATATTTGTGCGAGCCACAATTATGGGGCCAGTAATGCAAAATATTAAGTTACTCCCACAGAGCGTTATTATTCGCAGCCAAAATGGTGCGCCTTATGTTTACGTTGTTAATGAAAATAACCAAGCGGTTAAAAAGGATGTCGTATTGGGACAAGAAATCGGTACTCAGTGGGAAATAAAGCAAGGTTTAACTGATGGCGACAAAGTGATCATCAATAGCTTTTTACAACTTAAAGATGGCGTTGCTGTAGTTATTGATCAAACGTCTACTTCTGACCAATAGTTGAGGTTTAATATGTCTGCATTTTTTATTAATAGACCTATTTTTGCTTGGGTGATTGCTATTGTGATCATGTTAAGTGGTATTTTTGCAATTAACTCATTGCCAATAGCGCAGTACCCCACAATAGCGCCGCCAGCAATTGAAATAAGCGCTTCTTATCCTGGGGAATCAGCTAAAGCTGTTGAAGACAGCGTCACGCAAGTTATCGAACAAGGCATGACAGGTTTAGATAACTTACTTTATATGTCATCTAAAAGTGATTCATCAGGGAGCGTGAGTATTACTCTTACTTTTAGCGCTGAAACCGACCCTGATATAGCACAAGTTCAAGTACAAAACAGCTTACAGCAAGTCGAAAATAGTTTGCCATCACAAGTGCAAGCGCAAGGTGTATCTATACGTAAAAATACCTCAGGCTTTATTTCTATGATTGCCATTTACTCACCAGACAACAGCATGAGTACCGGCGATATCCAAGATTACGTCAATTCATACGTTAAAGACCCTGTTAGTCGTGTGAGCGGTGTAGGTGATGTAAATGTATTTGGCCCATCGTACGCGATGAGGATTTGGTTAGATCCAACTAAACTCAATAGTTTAAAAATGACCCCAAGTGATGTTTACGATGAAATTGCTAAGCAAAACTCACAAGTAACACTCGGCCAGTTGGGAGGCGCGCCCTCAACCGACGACCAACAGTTTAACGCAACGATCAAAGCGCAAAGCCTGTTAACGAGTGTTGACGGATTTAAAAATATTCTTTTAAAAGTAAATACAGATGGCTCGCAAGTACGCCTTCAAGATGTGGCTACCGTAGAGCTTTCGAGCGAAAGTTTCAGTGCTATTCCTACCTTTAATGGTCAAGGTACATCAGGTATAGGTGTAACGCTTGCATCAGGTGCAAACACGCTTGATACCCAAGCAAGTATTGACGCTAAGCTTGAAGAACTTTCAAAAAGCTTTCCTAATGGCTTAAAAGTTGCCAAGGCGATGGATACAACACCGTTTATTAAGTTATCAATTGAAGAAGTTGTATACACCTTAATAGAAGCCATTGTTTTAGTATTTTTTGTTATGTTGTTATTTTTACAAAACTTTCGCGCAACACTTATTCCAACTATTGCAGTGCCGGTGGTACTACTAGGCACATTTGGTGTCATGTCACTTGCTGGATTTAGTTTAAATACCTTAACCATGTTTGGGCTAGTGCTTGCCATAGGTTTACTTGTTGATGATGCAATTGTTGTTGTTGAAAACGTAGAGCGTTTAATGCATGAAGAAGGTTTATCAGCAAAAGACGCAACGCGTAAATCAATGACCCAAATTACGGGTGCTTTAGTGGGTATTACCACGGTATTAGCGGTGGTATTTGTTCCTATGGCATTAATGGATGGCTCAACAGGGGCTATTTATCGTCAGTTTTCTGTAACGATTGTCTCTGCAATGGTGCTTTCGGTTATTGTGGCGCTTATTTTAACGCCAGTGTTGTGCGCTACTTTGCTTAAAGCACCAACGACGAAGGATGAACATAAAAAAAATTGGTTTTTTAAAACCTTCAACAAAGGGTTTAATGCGTTAGCTGGTTACTACAACGTATCGGTAGGGAAGGTACTAAAGCGTCCGCTTCGTTCGTTATCTGTTTACGCTTTACTATTAGTTGCGTGTGGTTTTATTTATCAATCATTACCAAGTTCATTTTTACCTGATGAAGATCAAGGTAATTTTACGGTAATGGTGCAGTCACCTAATGGTTCTACATTAAAGCAAACAGCAGAAGTGATGCAAGACATAACAGATTATTATCAAGAAAATGAAAAAGATACTGTAAATACTGTTTTTGGTGTATCAGGGTTTAATTTTTCAGGGCGTGGGCAAAACGCAGGAATGGCCTTAATTGGGTTAAAAGATTGGTCAGAACGCACTGAAGCGGGTCAAGATGTTAATGCAATTATTGAGCGCACGATGGCGCATTTTAAAGGGTACAAAAAAGGCTCTGTAATTGCTGTTAATCCACCGTCAATACGCCAGCTAGGTAATGCAACAGGCTTTGACTTTTATCTTGAAGATATGGCTGCTATTGGTCACGATAAGCTATTAAGTATTCGTAATCAGCTGATAGAAGAAGCTAATCAGCACCCCGCGTTACAAAAAGTAAGAGCTAACGGACTCGAAGATAATGCTCAGTTTGTACTCGACATTGATTATGAAAAAGCTAAGGCGCTAGGTATTGATTTTGACGATATAAATAATACGCTATCAATCGCATGGGGTTCGTCATATGTGAATGACTTTATTGACCGAGGACGCTCTAAAAAAGTATATATTCAAGCACAAGCCCAGTACCGCATGACACCTGAAGATATTGACGCCTGGTATGTACGAAATGGTGATGGAAACATGGTGCCTATTAATGCATTTAGCTCGTCTCACTGGGAAGAAGGCTCCCCACAGTTAATTAGATATAACGGTAATACAGCGTTTGAAATAGTGGGAGAAGCGGCGCCTGGTTACAGCACCGGTGATGCGATGTCAGTAATTGAAAGTATTTCAAATCAGATAAGCCAAGATACAGCGGTTAGTTGGACAGGCACATCATATCAAGAGTTAGAGGCAGGAAATCAAGCGGCTATTCTTTATGCTGTATCAATACTGATGGTGTTTTTATGTTTAGCGGCATTGTATGAAAGTTGGAGTATTCCTATATCTGTTATTTTAATTATTCCACTGGGCGTTCTAGGCGCATTAGTCGCTACTTACTTTAGGGGCTTGGAGAGTGATGTGTATTTTCAAGTTGGGGTATTAACCACCATTGGTTTATCTGCAAAAAATGCCATTTTAATTGTCGAATTTGCAAAAGAGTTAATGGAAAAGGGGGCGAGTGTACTTGATGCTGCCGTTCAAGCATGTCGTATGCGTTTACGACCTATTATTATGACCTCAATGGCATTTGTTTTAGGCGTATTACCACTGGTTGTCAGCTCTGGTGCAGGTGCAAATTCAAGGCAGGCCATTGGTACATCTGTTATGGGGGGAATGCTATCTGCGACCTTATTAGTTATTTTCTTTGTGCCGTTATTTTTTGTTTTAATACAAAAGTATGTAAGC
>NZ_JBQSVO010000149.1:0-7088 GCF_052376275.1 Pseudoalteromonas sp. AOP7-A1-14
ACATTCAGGGCTTTTAATGATTTATTTTGACTTAAAACCAGCAAAGCAACCGAGCGCTCAACCAACTAACCAATGCGCCATTAAAGAAATAACAGGCAATGTGATTAATGTTCTTAAAATAAATATGACAAACAGCTCAAAAATATTAACCGGTATTTTACTGCCTAACAATAACGCACCCACTTCAGACATATAAATTAATTGCGTTACACTTATTGCCGCAATTATAAAACGAGTAACATCGCTCTCAATAGTGCCTGCAGCAAGAATAGACGGAATAAACATATCAGCAAAACCCACCATAATCGTTTGCGCTGCAGCCTCGGCTTCTGGTATTTGTAGTAACTCTAAAAATGGCACAAACGGTCTACCTAAATATTCAAATACAGGGGTGTATTCAGCAATTACCAATGCTAAAGTACCCACAGCCATAACGACTGGTAGCACAGCAAACACCATATCAAGTGCATTATGAACCCCCTCTTTGAGGGTACCTGCAAATCCTGATGATTTTTTTGCTTTAGTTAATGCGATATGCAATGCATGACTCACTAAGGTTTTACCATCTGGCACACGCTCTGCGTGTTTATCTGGGGCTGTGCCATCTATAAACACATCTCTTTTAAAGCTAAGTGGTGGAATACGCGGCACAATCAATGCAGCAACAATACCTGCAATACATACAGTAAAGTAAAATGGAGCAAATAAGCTTTCAAGTCCAACTTGCCCTATCACCACTAAAGAGAAGGTTATAGAAACCGCCGAAAAAGTTGTACCAATAATAGCCGCTTCGCGCTCAGTGTAATGCTTTTCTTCATACTGACGCGCAGTCATCAATATACCCACGCTACCATCTCCAAGCCAAGAGGCCGCGCAATCAACCGCGCTACGTCCGGGCACACCAAATAACGGCCGCATCAATTTGGTTAATAGCGTGCCAATCATTTCTAACAAACCAAAGTTTAACAATAAGGGTAATAATAACCCTGCCAATATAAACACCGATAAAAGCACGGGCAATAAATCATTAAGCACTAAGCCTCCCGTGTTCTGCGATGTAACACCATTAAATATCGGCAGTAAAAAATTAGGAAGTGCAGATTTAAACTCGGGGTAATGAATATTCACAAACAGTAAAACAATAACCGCCATACCCAATAACCGAATAACCAGCCATAACCAGTGCACGTCAAACAGGTGCTTAACAATCGCAGACTGCATCAGACTTACAGGTTTAAACAGTTTTACAATCAATGAAATCACACCAGTAGCACAAATAATCGCGGTAATAATCGTCACTACATTAGGTGCTATAGTTGTTTGTATCGCCTTTGCCATTACGGCTATTGGAATTGTCATTGCGCCGTTCATAGGCACGGGGGTCATAAATAATAAAATGCCGATTAGTGAAGGAACTAAAAAAGTAAACCATACTTTTAAGTCAAACTGTGTGTTTGACGTTGATAGATTCGTCATTGTTTTCAACCTGTAGAAACCACAAAAAGAGCCATAGCTCTTTTTGTGGTGGATGTTTCACTTTTTATTAAATGTTGATACCGCGTTGTCGCAAGGCACTTTCTAATGCTTGCTGTAAGCTATTCATCGTACCAGGCTCTAGCGTATTACCTTCATCATCCATCCACGTTAAGCTGGTGCCGCCATCATCTGTGCGACTGACTAATATTTGATACTGCCCCTCATCAACTGGTAATTCAGCCAATTCATCACCCCAAATTGAATCCCATACACTTGATTCAGGCTTAACATAATCAGCTGTGATCAGACCGCGTTCTTGGTCAATTTCAACAATAGTGAATGATAGGCGCTCAAGGAAACCAGAAAAACGGTCAAATACAGCAGAGTAATCTTGTTCAGTTACTAAAGCTGCATTACCTTTATTGTCAAAGCCCATTTCAAGCGAGATAATACCTTGCTTTTTACGCATCTCAATTACAAGTTGACGGTAGCGATAGTCAAATTCCGCTATTATTTGGTTTAAAGCGCGGACTTCTAACTGTTGTTGTAACAACGGAGTCAGCTCTACTTCATCACTTTTATATTCAACTAATTTACTACTCAAAGAAGCAGTGCGTTGGTGTGATTTTTCTTCAATATTGAATACAAAGCGTTGCTGTGAAACTTCAGTTTCATTCTCCCAAAACCAACCGTCTTCAGGATTAATTATGGAATACCAACCTGTTTCGATAGTGCCAAGAAGCTTATCTTCATTGACTGTTTTGACTTGATGTTCTGTAAGTACACTTTGAATAGAATCCCAAATGTACTCGTTTAAATCAGCAATACCGTCATTTTTATCAAAATAAACACGGGCTTGCTTATCTGTTTCTTCAACCCAACTGCCTTCAGCGACCGTTAAAACTTGTGCTGGCGGGCGATAGTTTTTTGCTTCAGGGTTATTGTCATACTCAGCCACTTCCATCTTGTAAGTTGGATCTTGGGCTGGTTGTTCTAAACCTTGTGGGGCTTTAACCGCTTCACCAGCTCGGTAATTACGTTTATGGTGCGCTTCATCAGTAAAAACGCTACAGCCTGATAAGCCGACCAATACACTTATAGCAAGTGCTTTTGGGATCCAATACTGCACAGATAATTCTCCTTAGCAAACCCTTAATTGTTGTAACAAATATATGAGTGGGTTATGCCGATTTGGTTCAGTGTAAAATCAATATTAATTTTACATTTCTTATTTTTTACAAGCCGCTTATGGATGTGAATGAACACTTAATCATAAAAAAGGCAGTTTAATGCAAGACTTTGACTATGGTACTTTCACACGCTCGTAAAAACAAGAAAGGCTGTGCTTTAATCATGGTTAATTCTAGCAAACTATAGTTTAGAGCCCTTTTTATGGTAAACTTGACTGTCGTACACCTTTACATTTGGCGCTATTAGGCGTGTTTGACCGTAATTATTTACTTTATCTAGGTATTTGAATTCATGACTGCATTTACAAATCATCAGATTGTTTTAACCGCTATTGGAGAAGACCGCCCAGGTATTGTGAGTGAGTTAACACAATTGGTTAGTGACTGTCATTGCAATATTATAGACAGTCGTATCGCAATTTTAGGCAATGAGTTTTCTTTTATAATGTTGCTAGCAGGCGATATGTCGGCCATCAGTCGTGTAGATCATGCGCTGCCTGTTAAAGGTATGGAACTTGGTTTACTGACCATGATGAAACGTACCTCTAGCCATAACCAAAGTGAATTTTGCGCCGGTTATAACCTTGAATATACAGGTACAGATACCCCTGGCACATTAAGCAAAGTAACGCGCTTTTTTGCTGATCATAAAATAAGTATTTGCTCATTAAAGTCAGATACTTATGAAGACGAAAAACACACAAAAATGCGCTGCGAGCTTGAATTTAACATCCCCGTTGATGTTAGCATAGATAACTTCAAAGTGAGCTTTGAAGCACTTTCGCGCACTCTCAACGTTGATTATATTTTTAGACGTATTCGCTAAGGAGCAAAGTATGAACACAATTAGTCCATTACAAGCCGGTGATAAAGCCCCCGCTTTTAGTTTATCTAATCAAGATGGCGACACAATCGCCCTTGATACCTTGTTAAAAGAACAGCAAGTACTAGTGTATTTTTACCCTAAAGCATCTACCCCTGGTTGCACCGTACAAGCTGAAAACCTACGTGATAAAAAAGCCGAGCTTGCTAAATTAAATACCCGCATTGTGGGTATTAGCCCAGATCCAATCAAACGTTTAAAAAACTTTGAAACCAAAAAAGAACTAAACTTTGATTTACTCTCAGATGAAGACCACGCCATTGCAGAAGCATTCGGTATATGGGGTTATAAAAAATTTATGGGCAAAGAATATGACGGCATCCACCGTTTAAGCTTCTTAATCGGCCAAGACGGCAAAGTTAAGCACTTGTTTGATAAATTCAAAACCAAAGATCATCACCAAGTGGTGCTGGACTATTTAGCGCAAGAAATGTAGTTTAGCGCAAGAAATGTAGTTACAAGGCCAAAGAAAACTTAACATTAAACGGTTAAAGCACACCCTATAGTGTTAGTCAGAGTTGAGTAAAGCAAAAACCAACGGTAAACCAAGTCTTCCAGCACAAGTAAAAAGCGCTGCCAATATGTAGCGTTACTTTATTGAGTGGTTTAAATAGTTTGGCTTTAAGAACTCACTAACACTATTGAAAGAGTGCATATAATGAACCCTATTCCTTGTTTATCCGATCATTCTTAGTCGAAATATCGGATACTGAAGTGAATGTTTATATGGCGATTTTTTAAAGTTTTACTTGGTTTTTTTGATCTTTATAGTACATATATCAATCAACCTATATTGGTAGCCACATCATTGTAATGTCGAAGCGAGCATTGAATGATAGTTTAGTTCAAGCTTTACATACCTTGTGGCTATTTTTCTATATTGCTTGACTCGACCAAAAGCATTCTCAACTAAGTATTTATATTTGTATATACACTAGTCGATATTTACATTACCCACTAACTGTTATCCATTGGTGGAATAACGGGTTTAGCGCTCTTATCACCAGTAGATTATTTTAGCTTCCCACTATACGCATTGCTTTTTGAACACTTGGCTACAAGTGACCTTCCGTGAGCGATATCATGAGTATTTTCACAAGGTAATTAATAGTAAACTGTCAGTTATGCACTTTTCTCAATTAATTTATTGTTAGTGGCTCTTGCGCCGCAACTATATAGATGAGGATGAGCCCTGACAGCTCTACCGTCAACAAAGACCCACTCATCTTAGCGAGGGAATCCGGTGTAACGTTTTTAGTGAATTCAATTATACCTGTCTTCATGCTGTTTTTTCATATCAAAAAGACCCCTAGTTTTTAGAGGAAAGCGAGCTATGAAGTGCACTTTTATACGCTTCATAAGCGGGAATAATCGAGGTAATAATGGCCGCAACGGTTATTATAATTACTACTTTAAGTGTTTCGAGGCTAAGCACATTCGCGTCTAAAAATAATCCATAGGTGGCGCCTAGCCAATCAGCGAGTAACCACAAAGCTAAACTGAGTAAAGCAACGGCTGATACGCACGCCAGTACGACTAATATTAACGCCTCTACTAATACTAAACTAAAAATAACGCTTGGTCCTGGACCTAATACACGCAGTACAGCGATTTCGCTTTTACGTTGTTGCATAGATGCAAGTAGCATGGTTGATAAACCAAATAACGACGACACCAACACTAAAATACCAATAACACGTAATAGGTTTTCTACTGTTGCCATCATTTGCCAAAGCTCAGTCATTGCAACGCCAGGTAACACTGCCATTAATCTATCGACTTTGTAGTTATTTATATCGCGCTGTAATTTAAAAGTCGTAAATTTAGATTTTAAACCCAGCATAACAGCAGTAATGCTATCAGGTTCGGTATTTACCGATGTCGCACTTTTAAGTAATTGATTTTGTTTGGCGAGCGATAAATGAATCGCCTCGATGGCGTTCAAACTCACATGTATGGTTTTATCTACTGGCGTACCTGTTGGCTTAAGTATGCCTTTTATCGTAAATGGTGTTTTGTCGTGATGCTTAAAACTGGTGTTACCAATACCATGGGCAATCACTATGTTATCGCCGATTTTATAATTGAGATTTTTGGCGACATCAGCACCTATAACAGCTTCAAATAATGCCTCAAATGGCTGACCCTGCTCAAAGGTAAGTGGTTGCTTACTGCCGTATTTAAAGTATTCAAAATAACTGTTGTTAGTGCCCATAACTCTAAAACCACGGTGCGAATCACCTAACGAAATAGGCACAGCCCACTCTACTAATGAGCTGTTTTTAAGGTTTTGTAACTTTTATAATCAATATTGTTAGTCGGACTACCCATTCTAAATACCGAGTACAACAAAAGGTTTAATTGCCCGCTTGGCGCACCTACAATCATATCAACATCGGAAATAGTTCTATTAAAGCTCTCTTTAGCTTGCTGGCGAATATGCTCAACGCTTAACAACACACTAATGCTTATAAGTAATGATAAAAACGTTAGTATTACCGATTTACGTCTACTGCCTAAACTACTCCACGCTAAGGACACTAACACTTGGTGCTTTCCTCTTTTAAAAGTGAAGTCATTTCAACACTTGTTTTAAAAAATTGTTGTAAGTGCATATCATGACTTACAAATACGAGCGTTATATTGTGCTGATGACATAGAGAGATTAATAACGCCATAAATACGTCTCGTGTTGATGCATCTAGCGCCGAGGTCGGCTCATCAACAAGTAACAACTTAGGCTTGTTTATTAATGCGCGGGCAATAGCTACACGTTGCTGCTGCCCGACACTCAATGTATTTGCTGGTTTGTGTAGTATATTTGCAGGTAGTTTTAGGTTCAACAGTAGCTCTGATGCCTCTTTTTTTATTTGCAAGTTACCCGATTTAGCAAAATAACTAGCAAGCTGAATATTTTTTAAAACGCTTAAATAAGGAATTAAATTAAATTGCTGAAACACCACACCAATATGTTGTGCTCTAAACCTGTCACGCTGCTTGGGTGACAGCACAGAAAATGCTTGATCTAGTACGGATATATCACCAGCTTGTGGCGTTAGTACCCCTGCGAGTAAATTAAGTAATGTGGTTTTACCTGAGCCGGAGTCGCCATACAGAAATACATGTTCACCTTTCTTTACTTGCCACTTGGGTATATGAAATGATGTTTTATCAGCCTTGTTGTACCGATAACTAAGCTGATTAATATTTATGGCTAAGAGAGTTAAGCCAGAAGTAATTGAGTTAGCCAACAGAAAAGACTCCTATGGTTTGACATCTTCTGATATGTTATAACATTTTCACTGCTAATATTAATCATATCGAGTTTAAAATATGTCACAAAATGTAACTAAAGTACTCACCTGCCTTATTATATCACTGGCTAGTTTAATATTTACCTGTGAATCTGAGGCTCAAAACTCAAGCTACGAAGAAGTAGAATGGACTCAGTTAATGCCTAAAGACGATTTAGATGCCTTGCTGAACCCACCAGACTATTTATATGATATTGAAGATGGCTCAGAGGAAGACACTCTAGA
>NZ_JBQSVO010000150.1:0-7047 GCF_052376275.1 Pseudoalteromonas sp. AOP7-A1-14
GTTGGGTTTTTCAAAGCCCTTTAAGTGTTTAAAGGGCTTTTTTTATGATCACTCGTTTGCAGGGCAATATTGTTGTAAGAAGGTTTTATGCATTGGTAGTTGTGCCACACGCTGAGTAATTTGTTGTTTAATACTGCTTAAAAAGCGGCTTAGTTCATCATCACTCATTAGGCTGGCAATTAAATGGTGTTGCTTAGGTTTGATACCTTGGCCTAGCATTACTTGCACCCATGAGTCGACTCGAAATATATCGCCGTCATCTAAAAATACCCGGCCGGTTTCTTTAAACAAGCTAATTTTATGGGCTAGCGTCTCTGGTACTTCCATGCTTTTACAGTGACGCCAAAATTCGCTGTCAGAGCGTTCAGTGACTTTGTAATGCAGCACGATAAAGTCACGGATATTTTCGATCTCACTTTTTAGTTGCTTATTGTATTCACTGATCGCTTGCTCAGTAATGCCATTAAACGGAAATAGTCGCATAAAACGAATGACCCCGGACATAATTAAGTGGATACTAGTCGATTCAAGCGGCTCTACAAAGCCACTGGCAAGGCCCAGTGCTAAACAGTTTTTATTCCAGCCTTTACGGCGCCGACCTGTTTTAAATTTTATGACTTTAGGCTCAGTTAAGGTTTTACCTTGAATGTTCTCAAGAAGTAATTGCTTAGCGTCTTCGTCAGCTAAATAGCGGCTACAATACACTAAGCCGTTGCCTACACGTTGCTGCAGCGGAATTTGCCATTGCCAACCGGCTTCATGCGCAATTGCACGGGTATAGGGTGTGATGTTGTCATTTACAGCTTTAGTTTGTACTGCAATTGCGCTATCGCACGGTAGTAAGTGTGACCAATCTTCGTAACCTGTATGTAAGGCTTGCTCAATAAGTAGGCCTCGAAAACCAGTACAATCAATAAAAAAATCCCCGTCAATAGTGCTGTTATCGCCAAGAGTTAGGCTTTGTATATAACCTGACTCGGTACATTTGTTTACGCGGGTGATTTTTCCTTCAAGGCGTTTCACCCCTAAGTTTTCTGAAAATTCACGTAAGAATAACGCATAGCGGCTTGCATCCATATGAAACGCATAGTTGATAGGGTTTTGTTGATTAAAGGCAAATTTACCTTGCTTAGCGGCTTGTAGCTCATAACAGTATTCGCCAAACTCAGATTCTAATCCTAAGGATAAACTCTGTAGCCAAAAGTGGTGAAACTCGCCAGCCCAGCACTCTTTCCCTGTCATGCCAAATGAGTGAATATAGTCGGTGTTTTTTTGACCCCAATTTTCGAAGCTAATTCCTAGCTTAAAGCTTGCTTGCGTGGCCTTCATAAAGGCTTGTTCGTTTATGCCAAGTAATTTATGAAAAGTGCGAATAGGTGGGATAGTGGCTTCACCTACACCAACCGTTGCTATTTCGTCAGACTCAATCAAGGTTATGTTGATATTATTACCAACGAGCTTAGTCAACGCTGCTGCTGCCATCCAGCCTGCTGTTCCGCCGCCAGCGATCACCACATTTTTTATTTGTTTAGTGTGTGCCATTGTCTGGTTAAACCTTATTGTTTAAGAGTTGATTTAATAACGTGCGATTGCTTGGTAGTCCTTTTAGGTACTTGGCAATTTTTTCACGATTTTGTTGGTAAAAATAATGCCCGGCCTTTGGGTTGTTAAAAGTGCTTTCTACTTCCGTATTTTGTGTATTAAAGCCCATACCATATAGCACGTATTGATAACTTGCTGAGGGAAATATTTCTTCATTTTGAACGAGATCAAATCTGCTAGGTGGCTGATACTGCCAAATAGTCATTAGCTCTGCTAAGTTACTTGGGATACTTGCGGGGCTTTTTATATCGCGCCAGTATTGGCTATCATCACGTTCACTTAAAATATAATGTAACTTTAAAAAGTCGATTACGCGTTGCCAACGATAACGAAAGCGTTTATTAAATCGAGTCGCTAACATGTCCATATGAATACGGTTTTGTGGCAGTTGCTCGCTCAACATACTGATTGACAGTTCGACCATAGCAAGAGCTGATGCTTCGAGTGGCTCTATAAAACCTTGTGACATTCCGACGGCAAGGCAGTTTTTAAGCCAAAATTGTTTTCGGTAACCGGGGTTAAAGCTAAGCTTACGAGTTTGTAGTTGCTTGGCGGTTTGTTTTCCAATAGATTGCACAGCATAACGTTTTAAGACGTTTATAGCTGTTTGCTCGTCACAGTATTTATCGCAATAGGTATAACCAATACCGCGACGGCTCGGTAGACCAATATCCCAAATCCAACCGTTAGTTTGCGCGGTTGATAACGTGGCCGATGCAATTTCTTGTTGATCGTTCGCGTAGGGGACATGTGCGGCAATTGCGCTGTTATTAAATAGGATGTGATCTTGAGTAAGAAACTCAGCCTTATAATGCTCGCCTATTAGACGTGCTCTCGCTCCAGAGCAATCAATAAATAAGTCACCGTGTATTTCACCGTGAGTGGTAGTACTGAGTGACTGAATATAATCATCACTGTCATTTTTTACATCAAGTACATCATCAATAATATGCTTAACGCCCAGTTTTTCTACGCAGTGCTCTTTTAAAAATGTAGCGAACTTTCCTGCATCAAGGTGATAGCCATAATTAGTAACAGCGGCGTATTCTGGTGTGTGTAACTGTTTAGGCGCAAGAGCCGCTTGGCAAACAAAGCTTTGCATATTAACTGCATCGGCGTACTTTTGTGCTGATGCATTTTTTTGCCAGTAAGCATGTAAATTTGTTTCTAGGTAGCCATCAGGGGTCATAAATGGGTGGTAGTAGTTTTCGCCGCTGTCTAAATTACGCCAGTTAATAAACTTAGAACCTTGTTTAAATGAAGCGTCACAATAGCGTAAAAAATCACGCTCTTTAATCCCAATACGTTTGAGGGTGTTACGCATTGACGGCCAAGTGCCTTCTCCTACGCCTGATATGGCAATATTTGAAGACTCAATTAAGGTGATGTGTTTACTTGGATGCTCAGCAGCTAATAAACCTGCGCTTAGCCATCCTGCGGCGCCACCTCCTAATACTATAATATGTTGCATTTCATTGCTCATTGTATGCTCTTTCATTTTTATAACGTAAAAAGCCGCTAACAGGTAGCGGCTTAATAATACTCACAGTCTGACTGAGTTGGCAGTCACCATGAGTTAAAAGTTATAGCGCATACCAATATTATAGCGCGCACCGTTTTGTTCAAGATTCCATAATTGTGCTTCATAACGGCCATGCTGTCTTAGGTTTTGTTCGGTAATATTTATCCCCTCAACAAAAAATGACATTTGCTCACTGTAGTTATATGCAACGTTAAAATCAATTTGGTAATATTCCTCAGTAAAGCTTGGTTCGTTGACATAACGAGCGGCACTATTTAAGAATTTATCACGCCAGTTGTAGGCAATACGTGCTTGGAATTTATCATTTTCGTACATTGCAATAAAGTTAGCCGTATCACTTAGACCTACCAAGGCAAACTGGGTTGTAGTTGGGTCCGCGGCTACATCAAAATCAATATCACCATTTACAATTGTGTAGTTAGCTTGAATACCAAAGCCTGAGTCACCAAAGAAGTGTTGCAGTGCAATCTCGTAACCATCTATAACGGCATCTTTATTGTTAGTCGGTACTTGAGCTGTGAACTCCATTAGTGGATCATCACTATTTGGTAGTATATCGTATGCGGCTTCAAACTCTTCATAAGACATTGAATCAAAGGCAACATTATTTTCTGTTGCAGCAACCATTTGGAATAAGTTTGCAACTGTTAATGCAAGACCTTGTGCCGCAAGCTCAGCACGAGCAGCTTCAGCGCGAGGGCCTGCAGATGCATCACGCAGATCATAATAATTTTCGGTCATTGGTGATAAACCAATAAAGTTATCGACCGTTTTATTGTAGTAACCTACTGAAACATAACTTACATCTGAATAATACCACTCAGCAGATAAATCAATATTATCTGATTCTAGGGGGACTAAACTAGGGTTACCTGTCGATGCCGGTGCATTGGTAGTTCCAGGTATTAGGGCTGGACCTGTTGGTACACCTACTGTGGCCGCTGAGCTTAAATTATCGTAAGTCGGGCGAGCAATCGTCGTACTATATGAAGCACGTAAAGTTACCTCGTCAATTACATTAATATCAAAGTCGATACTTGGTAAAAAGTGATTATAGTCAGAGCTAAGTGAGTAATCTTGCTTGTTTGTACCGTAACGCACGTTAAAGTCGTTATTACCTTCCCATGCGACAGCGTCTGGTAAATCGATATTAGCAGTTGATGTGATATCGGTTGTTTCATAACGCGCACCAACAGATAGGTTAAATGGCATATCACCAATTTCACCATTGTGATTATATTGTACAAACGCAGCGGTTATATCTTCTTTTATAGTACGATTGGTCGCGTAGGCGCCATCTGCCGCAAAATTAAAACCGTACTGTTCAGCGGCCCAATAACCGACTTCAGAGGCGCTACCTGTAAAACCTTGGTTAAAGGAATCAGAAGTATTGTAGTCATCAAATTCAGCTAGGAAGTTTGTTGGATCTAAATAACCTTCAGGAAGTTCACCAGGGTTTTCAATTCCCCAGTTACCCATAGTATTGCGAGTTAATGATTGTAATGATTGACTTTCCATTGAGCGTGATTCAATACCAAAATCAACACTGCCTGTTTCAAGTAGGTATTTACCATGCAAACGAAATTCATCAACTGTAGACTCTTGACTTGCAAAGTTTGAATCTAGAATTGATGTACCTACATCAGATTGTTCTAAAGCGCCAGAACAATTAAGGTTATCTCGGCTGCAGTCATCAAAGTCGATAACCATTGAAGGTAAATCACGGCTAAAATCGACAGATTGTCCTGCAACAACATTCGCACCTAACCCTGCATTTACCCAACTGCCATATTCTGCATCAGGCTTACTGGTTGCTTCAGAACTATGCGCATCAAACATGAAACTAAGGTAATCATTTACATGATATTCAAGGTTTAAGCCGATTGATTTATTTTCGTTAACTTGATTTTGTTCTTGAAGTGCTAAGCCCAAATCGCGGGTAGATAAATCACCACGTTCTTCGCTATAGTAAATAGGTGTTTTAACTTCGTTATCATCAAAAATTAGGTGGCTTTTATAGTTATCCATCCAAATTGATTGTTCTGCACGAGACTCATAAATATCTTGCTTTGAATAAGTATAATCTACGGTTGCAGTAAAGTCGTCAACAGGGCTGTATTGTAATGTTAATTGCGCATTTGTACGTGTTCTTTCACGATCGGCAATTGTATAGCGCAAATCTGATGGCATTGAATAATATTGACCCATGGCAGGGGCATTTTCTACGATGATATCATCAGCAGATTGAGGAATTGTACCGTCATATTCTGTGGTACGCCATTCATTAACAAATGCCCCGGTGCTTGAGCTATCTCGTTCCTGCACACTTGCAGTTAATGAAGCACCAAACACAGCGTCTTCATCGGTCCAGCTAAAAATACCTGAGAGCTCAGGGGTGATATCATCGCCAACACGATTTGTTGTGTCATGCTGAGCTTTAACACCAACATTAGCTACAACACCTGGGTTATCCAGTGGGCGAGCAGTGTTTATGTTAATTGTAGCGCCAATACCGCCTGACGCAATGCTTGCTTTACCGGTTTTATATACTTCTACTGCACTCACACTTTCTGAAGCTAAATTGGCAAAATCGTAAGAACGAGAGTTTGGCGTACCGCCACCTGCAGGAATCGAAGCCGCTGGCATTGTACGTCCGTTTAATGTCACCATATTATAATCTGGACCGAAACCACGCACTGTGACTTTTGAGCCTTCACCATTGCTACGGTCGATCGAAACACCAGTAATGCGTTGTAGTGATTCAGCTAAGTTGGTGTCAGGAAATTTACCTATATCTTCTGAAGAAATGGCATCAACAACCCCCGCAGAATAACGCTTCAGCTGAGTTGATTCTTTAATACTTCCTTTGAAGCCTGTCACTTGAATAACTTCTAAGTTATCCGGCTTTTCAGCTTCAGCCGCTAGAGTAGGTAAAGTAGTAACACCTAAAAGCAAAGATAAGCTGGTAGCTAACTGTGTTTTCTTTAAAATATGATTGGACATTAGGTTTCCCTCGTACTTTTATCATTATTATTTCTTACTTTATAGTAAGACATTGTTGTTCAAGTTTATGTATTGCAAACATGGAAGCGCTACCATAATAAAGTAAGAAAATTGTGCGTGTGTGGAAGCGCTTCCAGAAAGGTTAGTGATAATTTCTCACTACGTCAACAACTGTCTTTAAATTTTTGCGACATAATTGTTTAATAAGTGTTTCGCTGCGCTAGGCTGAATATATAACTCAATATTAATTATATGATTACGGGCATTTATTTTGATAAAAGAGAATAATTAACTGTTGGATGCAAACTGTTGGTTACAAAGAGTATAGCCAAGCGCTGAAAATTATACTCATTTGACAAGCGCAGTTAACTTACTGCATTGCCATAGCAAGTGGGTGGTATGAGCCAGTGCCAACAATAACGTTAGACGCGAAGGTGAAGCCAAGAGCTTAACATTGCAAAACCTATATAAGCTTTAGGTACACCGACTTCTATAGCCGTAGAAGGCTGCGATATAGGCTGCGCTAGGTACAAGGCTACCGAGCATAACGGTTGAACCAACCTTTAATTTAATAGCGTGGCAACACTTACCCGAATCGTGGCGAGAGTTAATGGGCAATGATAGCAAAATAGCTAGTTTATAATGCTTCCATGGTAATAGGGGCTTTGTTTTCGGTGCTGTCGTGCCAGTTTAACCTAAACGGATAGCCGCTATATAATATGACATGTCGTCGATACTCACTTACCCAGTCAGGGGTATTTCTTAGTGCGTACTTTTAGTGAGTACAGGCCGCCATATATCGCATACGGCGCGCAGCTTTTAAACTTTGCACAAAACCATTTAGAGCTACCCCTTAGAATGATTTGGTATGTAATGAATTAGCAAACTTCAAGTTAGGT
>NZ_JBQSVO010000151.1:0-6712 GCF_052376275.1 Pseudoalteromonas sp. AOP7-A1-14
GAGCGATAAGTAGACAGTCAATAATTGTAAAGTCTGAAGTCAAGATTTGATAATCATATAGAAAGTTCCTCGAGTTTTTCGATACAGCTGCCTGACCGGAATTAACTGATGGGTGCTCCCTTGGCTTTGAGGTAAGTGATTATGAAGGTAGAAAAGGCAGTTTGTTACTATGAATTGATATGATGCCGCAAATATTTGAGTAGGGGGTATATTAAAAACCTCAGCAAGCAATAACTGGCGCTATTATTAATAAATTTAGAATAATCACGTGCTTATTATTAGTGCGTTTTATGTACAAAACTGTGCAATGTCATCATTCTTATAATATTCATCTACGGTTAATCTCGTTATACCATTGAATGAAAATAGATATTGTTCCTCCCCAAGGCTTATATAACTTAAGCATAATCTGAAATACATCTTATGGCATGCCCATATAGTTAAAGTTGGTACGTTTATTGTACAGCTTGGCTTGCGGTCTATCTATTAGCTTTTTCGTATACCTTATTAAAAACATTTTTTTTGGTGCAATACGTCAGCTATTTTTATAAAAACAAAGGATTACAGGAATGATAAAAACTAAAAAATATTTTCGTCCTACTTTATTAAGCATATCAATTGCAACTTTATTTTCTGCTGGCCCCACTTTGTCCCAAGAGGTTGATGGTGAGTATAACGATGAGTCTACAGAAAAAATTCAAGTGATTGGCCGACGTATTTCAGAAACAGAAATAGCAATAGGTACTGGTGAAGTTTCTAACACAATCGCTGTTACTCGGGATGAATTATTATCAGCCCCTGCTGGGGTTTCTGGTCTAAAAATGCTTGAGAGTTTACCTGGGTTTAACGTACAAACTGATGGCGCATTAGGTCTTTATGAATTTGGTAATTCAGTAAATGTAAGAGCATTTAATTTAAGCCAAATAGGTTTTGTATTAAATGGCGTGCCCATGGGACGCTCAGACGCTTTTGGCGGTAGTCCGATATTTAGATATGTAGACAATGAAAACTTGGCATCAGTCATAGCATCACCTGGTGCAGGTGATGTGTCAGCACCGAGTTATTCGACACTAGGACCTATTGCTGCTTATAATTCAGTTGATCCATCACATGAAATGGGCGGAATGGTCTCATTAACGGTTGGTGATGACAACTTACAGCGCTCATTTATAAAACTTGAAACTGGCGATATCAATGGTTTTAGAGCTTATATTAGTCGCTCTAAAACCGATAGTGATTTATGGCGCGGCCCTGGTACTATTGATAGAGAGCATATTGAAGGTAGAGCTATATATGAATTTAGTGCAGAAACATCACTAGAGTTTAGTTATGTAGGAAATGATTTTTTTGATTATGACTCTCCCTCGGGTACGGCAGAGACTTTTGCTAATAATTACAATTACGGCTATGTAGGCTCTATCCCAGAAGGCTGTATTTCAGCTCAACCTGAAGTTTATGATTTTAACCAAGATGGCACAATAAACGAAGCGGATTTCACACCTGTTTTTACTGGCGATAATTGTACTACTTATTATGAAGATCGTATAAACGTACGCGACGACCAATTATATTCGCTGCAACTTAATACCTACCTGACAGATTATTTACTCTTTACCGGTACATACTACCTTGAAGATAAAGACGGATATGGCGTATCTCCAGATACTTATAGCAATACATTAGAGATTTATGAAAGTCAGCTTTCTGCGGGGTTAGATGTTACTCATCCACGCGGCGTACAATATGGATTATCTGGAGTCAGTGGTGAGAGGGAAGGCTTTCTGGCAAGCTTCAGCTTAGAACTTGAGCAAAACCAAATAGAGTTTGGTGCTTGGATAGAAGAGGATAATTATACCCGAACACAACAACGGCTAAATAAAACAGGAGGGAGCGTTGATGGCGATGTTATCTGGGATGAGGTTGCTTATTACCGACGTAATTACACTTCAGTTCGTGATACTACTCAACTGTACATTAAAGATACCATCAGCTTAATGGAAGATAATTTAATATTAGAAGTTGGTCTTAAGTCCCTCAGTGTAGATTATTCTTTAAATGGATATCGTGATTACAACGATTATGAAATTAATGGTGAAGCGGGTTATGGCCCACAGTCTGTAGGTGATGAATTTAGTAACCACTTCCTACCTTCTATTGGGGCAGTATATACATTGAATGATACCGACCAAGTATTTACGTCGTACTCTAAAAATTACGCATTACCAAGTGGCACCGATGATATATATAGTCAAGCGATAAGTTTTGAAGCAGATACACTAGAAGGTGAAGAAGCCGATAATTATGAGCTAGGTTACCGTACTAACCATGAAAACTTTAATGCAGCGCTTGTATTATTCTATACTCGTTTTGATAATCGTTTGTTCGCGAGTAATGTCATTAATCCAGCAACCCAACAGCCCGAAGGGTTTTATGTAAATGGCGGTGCTTCACAAGCATACGGTTTTGAATTAAGTGGTGTTTATCAACCTGAGATATTCAATAAGTCGCTTTATTTTAATGCTAATACCTCTTATAAAAATGCAACGTTGGTCGATGGTTTTGATAACAACCCTGAAGGCAGTCGCTTGGCGGATAGTCCAAAATGGTTGATGACGGGAGGTATAACTTACGAGCCGAGTAATTGGGTGGTGACAAATATTTCTGCTAAATATACAAGTGAACGTTACACCGATTATGCCGAAACTAATGAAATGGAAGGCTACACAACTGTTAGCGCTTATATTGATATAGGTGGAGGTAACCCCTTCGGCATGCCAGAAAACGTTAGTTTACGCTTAAATGTTGATAATTTATTCAATAAAGAAGTGTTATCTTTTGGCTACATTGGCTCAACTTTTTATCGTCCTCTTAACCCTCGTAATGTACAAGCTTCATTAACTGTAGCATTTTAAATAGTATGGAGAAATATATGCATAAATTGAACAAAAAAATATTGTTAATTGCCTTTAACCTCTTTGTTTGGCAAACAGCAAACGCAGTAACGATAGAAGAAGCTACAGCAATACAACGTTCGCTAATAACCTTAGATACACATCTAGATACACCTTCTAAACTAGTTATACCGGGGTTTGATATTTTAGAACGTCATAGCTATTCGCATGATTTTTCACAAGTAGATGTACCTCGCATGCAAGAGGGGGCATTAGATGGTGGTTTCTGGGCTATTTATTCACCCCAAGGTGAATTAACCCAGTCAGGGTATGAAAAAAGCCGTGATACAGCTTTACTACGAGCATTAGCAATTAGAACAATGGTAAATAAAAACTCAGATACATTTACATTTGCCACAGAAGCAGACGAGGCTAGTAAGATAAAGAACGACGGTAAACTTATCGTATATATGAGTATGGAAAATTCATATCCTCTAGGTACCGACCTCAGCTTACTTGAAACGTTCTATAAATTTGGGCTACGTATGGCAGGTCCTGTACATTTTAAAAATAATCAATTTGGTGATAGTTCAACTGACCCTGAAGGCGTTAAGTGGGATGGTTTATCCCCTTTAGGAGAAAAGTTTGTCACTGAAGCAAACCGCTTGGGTATAGTATTAGATGGATCTCACGCACACGATGAAACTGTGAGGGATATGATCCGCCTATCTAAAGTACCAATCATTTTGTCTCACACGGGTAATAAAGCAATTTTTGATCATCCACGTAATATTGATGACACCTTGCTTAAACAGTTAGCTAGTTCAGGTGGAGTCATTCAAATGAATGCCTATAGTGAGTATTTAAAAGAACTACCGTCAAATCCAGATCGTGAGAAAGCGTTTAAAAATTTGATGGTTTTATATAATAATGGAACTGACTCTGAGACTATTTTAGAAAAACGCCGTGAAATCGAAAAAAAATATCCAGCTGTTAAAGCGTCATTTGATGTGTATATGGATCATTTTTTACATGCGTTAAAAGTTGTAGGGCCAAAACATGTGGGTGTTGGTGCCGACTGGGATGGTGGAGGTGGTGTCGAAGGGATGATGGATGTCGTGAACTTACCTTTAATTACTCAACGTTTACTTAAGGAAGGTTATGAAAAGTCTGATTTGGCTGACATTTGGAGTGGTAATGCATTACGTGTTTTACAAGATGTACAAGATTATGCAGCGTCATTAAAGTCAGAAAAATAATAGCAAAAAATAAATAATTGTTACTGCATAGTGTTGAGTGATAGTTGTCAATGATGCGTATAACACCCATTTATATCTTAATTATGATGGGTGTTTAGCTAATATACTATAAATTATGGGCTGTGCGGGAGTAAATTGATTAATCTTGTCGTGTCGTTATCAAATAAAAGAGAGCGACTACTCTTTGCTATAAATATACTTAAAGAATGAAATTTTTGTCAATTTAAGCATAAATGGAATATACTCTCGGCGCCTTACCACTAGACACTTCAAGTAATTTTAGTGATGAGCTATAGCTCAGTTGGTAGAGCCTCTGATTGTGATTCCGGCTGTCGAAGGTTCAGTCTCTTTAGACAATACACTTTTCTACCTATTACATCCTTATATTGAACTAACCTTGGCTAAAATGACGGTGATTTTGGTTTTTCCGTGACTGAGAGGTTAAGACATTTTAGCTTGAGAAATATGCTAGTAATCTAAATAAAGTAAGCGCTCAATTCTCGGCGTATAATGACAGTCAAATGAAAGTTGGGAAGTCCACTCATCAAGAATTATCAATGTCCGCTCATGGCACATAGCAGCCAACTAAAGTAGGCAGTATATTTATGAGGTTGGCTTTATAAAGCTTGTATTTGGTAACTTTATGCCATTTTAAGCTTCAATATTATGTCAACTTATACTTTACTTGCGGCGCTGTAGCTCAGTAAAAGCGTATGTTATTATGTCAATTTATGCTTCAAACAACATTGGTTGTTTTAATTGATAAGCTTTAACACTTCAAAATATTTATTTAAATTACTAATCCTGATTGCTAATTACACTACTAGATAGTTGAAGTGATGTTTATGCATGATAGAAAGCTTTTGTTAAATGAATTTCTCATCCTAATTATGTGAATACGACTTAAGTATAGATTATTTGCTTCTAAGTAAAGATTAGAATAAGTAAAACTTAGAAAGGGGCTCAATATGAACTTAGAACGTATTCGCAATAGTAATCTGCATCAAAAAGTAATGTCAGCAGATCAAGCCAGCCAATTTATTAAAGATGGAATGACGGTTGGAATGAGTGGCTTTACTCGTGCCGGTGAAGCTAAAGCTGTACCTAGAGCATTGATTGAGCAAGTTAAAAACAATCCTATTAAAATAAATTTAATGACAGGTGCCTCTTTAGGTAATGATTTAGATAAGCTACTTACCGAAGCGGGAATTTTAGCTCGCCGTATGCCTTTTCAGGTAGATAGCACTTTACGTAAAGCGATTAATAACGGTGAGGTGATGTTTATTGATCAGCATTTATCTGAAACTGTTGAGCATTTACGTAATCACCAATTAACAATGCCTGATGTAGCTGTTATTGAAGCTGTAGCTATCACCGAAGAAGGGCATATAGTGCCAACTACTTCAGTAGGTAATTCTGCAAGCTTTAGTATTTTTGCAAAAGAAATAATCATCGAAATTAATATGTTACATAGCCCTGAGCTTGAGGGGTTACATGACATATACATTCCTTCTTATCGTCCAACCCGAACACCTGTGCCTCTAGTAAAGGTTGACGATCGTATCGGTAGTAAAGCTATTCCAATAGATCCTGCAAAAATTGTTGGTATTGTTTTTACTAACCAAAGCGATTCGTTTTCCACGGTTACTGACCCAGATCAAGAGACTGCATCAATTGCACGTCACTTAGTTAACTTTTTTAAAGACGAAGTGACTGAAAGTAGATTGCCATCTAATTTAGGGCCATTACAAGCGGGTATTGGTAACATAGCTAACGCAGTTATGATGGGGTTATTAGATTCTGATTTTGAAGATTTAACAATGTACTCAGAGGTATTGCAAGATTCGACATTTGACTTAATCGATGCTGGTAAGCTTAAATTTGCATCGGGGAGCTCAATAGTTTTATCAGAGCGTTGTAATGCACAAGTATTTAATAATTTAGAGCAATATAAAGATAAGCTTGTGTTACGCCCTCAAGAGATTTCGAATCATCCTGAAATAGTGCGCCGTTTAGGTATTATTGCAATTAACACAGCACTTGAATTCGATATATACGGTAATGTGAACTCAACACATGTGTGTGGCACTAGAATGATGAATGGTATTGGTGGCTCTGGTGACTTTTCTCGTAATGCGCATTTAGCTATTTTTGTTACTAAATCAATAGCTAAAAATGGCGATATTTCAAGTGTTGTGCCTATGGTTAGCCATGTTGATCATAACGAACACGATGTTGATATTTTAGTAACAGAGCAAGGTTTAGCTGATTTACGTGGCTTAGCGCCACGTGAGCGGGCTGTACAAGTTATTAAGCATTGTGTGCACCCAGAATATCGCGAAGCGATGTTAGATTATTATGAGCGTGCTTGTGATCGCGGTGGGCATACTCCTCATTTACTTGAAGAAGCGTTTAGCTGGCATATTCGTTTGGAGCAGGAAGGTAGTATGAAAAAAGCACCTGTAACGCAAAATCAAGATACTCCAGTACCGCTATCAGCCTAAGGCTGCTTTTGTTGAATAAGTAGCTAGTTTAAATAACGCTCTTTTATGGAGCGTTATT
>NZ_JBQSVO010000152.1:0-6644 GCF_052376275.1 Pseudoalteromonas sp. AOP7-A1-14
TCATGAATCAAAAACCAAAACTTTTCTGTTAGGGAATAGTAAGTCTAAAAGAGTTACAGATTTAAAAACTTTTAAGTGTAAAACAAGTCGATTCGTACAAGGAATATTGAATCGAGAGAGTGAGGCAGTGAATATCTATTTTAGTCCAAATGAATTTTTTAATTGGCCTCGAGATCAGGGCTTAGCCCTGTTTAGAGCTAACTGGCTCGATATAGATATTACAGAAAAACTTGATGTACCAATTGTTCGTAGTGTTGAGAAAAGAGTGATTAAGGAAGTGTTACAACAGATTGAAGCTAGTTTGTTGCCGCCACCTACCGGTTATGTGTGCTCTGGCTCTGGTGGGCTTCATTTATATTGGATATATGATCCTGTAGATGCAAATAATGTGAATAAAGAGCTCTGGAAGAAAATAGCTAATACCCTTGTCGAGCAATTAATTAGTAAAGATGGTTTATGGTTTGTCGATAAAATGGCTTCAAAACGAGCTTATGGAAATTTACGAATACCAGGTTCAGTACACGGAAGAACCGGAATGCAAGCAAGGTATTTTGGTGGTGGTTTTAAGTATAAATTTGATGAGTTGATTAATTATCTAAATTTGGAAAAGTTTTATAATGAGCTAAAACTAAAGCAAGAGGAAAAGCGCGTAATTGAACTACCACTTAAGCCTCAAGCTAAAAGAGGTAATTCAAAAACGCCAAGGCGTTACGGACATAATATTAAAGAGTGGTGGCTAAAGTGTATCAACACGATTCAAAATCATTTTTATAAGCAAGGAGCTGTGCCAAAGGGTAAACGGGACAAAGCCGCATTCATATTGTTTGTTGCTTTTCAGCACTTGAATAAAAACACCGCATTTGAAAGGCTAACAAAAATAAACGATGAGTTAATTGGCTTATCTATGGAAGAGTTGATTAACTTGACTAAAACAGCAAAAACTACCCACTACAAATACAAAAAAGAAACATTAGCTGATTACATGGAGGACCTACTTGGGTTGAGTCCTGAATATTTAAATACAACACCTAAAGCTAAATTATCAGAGACTGAAATCAAGGAAAGGCAAAAAAAAGCAGCTACAGACACTGCGGTTAAAAAGCGGAGTAATTCACAGCAGCTTATTAAAAAAACAGTTAAGAAAATAACCAAAGAAACAGGCAACAAACCAACTCAACAGGCTGTTGCACTTCTTACCAATCTTAGTTTAAGAACAGTTAAAAGATATTGGATAGCATAATGTAACAGGGTGCTTAGATCGAAATTAAACAGCAAAATATGCAACAGTGGCAATACAGCTTAGAACTTTCTGGACTAGTTTCCCCGACCGCTTTGTGCCAATTGCAGACAGTGGTAACGCCCAGCGCTGGCTGTCGCTCTGCCGCTGTTTGTTATGTGCTTACGCGCCCTCGAACGCTGCCTTAGCATCTGCTACAAAGCTCTCATACTCTGAACGAGTAATTTCCGAACGATCCAGATTCTCTTTAGCTGCCTTCAACTTCAACTGGTACTTATACTCGATATCAGCCAAAATGTAGCCAAATTTTTCTTCTGTTATCAATCCTTTAGAGAATTGTTCTTTGGCTAATTTTGTACTCCAGGCTTTCCCGTTTGGCGCATCGGGTAAAGTGTAATCATTAGCCAATATAGATTCATCAGATATTCTGTAACCTTTCTCAATCTGCTCTTTCGCACATAGGTGGGGAATATAATTTACAGAGTCCTGAACCCCGTGCAAATGGTAGTCAAACGCAGCTGAGCAATATCCCACTACTTTTTCTTCGCTGTCTAGAATAGCTATCCGACCTTGCGCACAGCCAAGGATCATTAAGCAAAGAAACACGAGATTAATTTTTTTCACTGAACTATCCTTTGCACATAACGCCCAGCGCAGACGCAGCCAACGCGTAGTGTTGGCTGTCGCTCTGCCGCTGCTTGTTAGTGTGTACGGAGTTCGGGGCACATTTCACGAAGTTGCATACTTGCCAATTGCACCATAGTCTTGTTGAAATTTTGAGCATAGCTTTTGGCCTGCGCTCTAAGAGCTTCATGGTTAACGCAGTACTGCGAATCAGCTCCAACCCAAAGCATCTCCCATTTAGTATTTTTAAAAATACATGAAGTAAATGAGATATCGAAGCCTGGGCGAGAAGGTGCAATTCCATCCGCTACTGCGATGAAGTAAACATTATTCTCTTTAAACGCCTTCTCAGCCAGACTAGCTGCAACTTCTGGTTTGTAATTATCCTTTTGCGATTCAAAAGAGCAATCAGCAAGAGCCTTTCCAGAAACTAAACATAGTAGTGACAATATCAGTATTTTTTTCATGCTTACACTAACATTTTATAGTGCGTTGATCGCGTATATTTCTGCCGACGCTACGCTCATTTTTTCACATTATATAGTTTTAACAAATAATCTAAGGTATTACTATCATTAAGTTTTCTAAAACTTTAAAGAAAAGTTAAATAGAACAATATGCGCGCGTCGCTCATTTTCATGAATATATGCGCAAACCACATAGATTAGCCAATCAACTAACTATTGTATTAAGACAATCTCAATGGCCGGTTATCGCTCTAAGCGGACTAGAAAAAATTTCACAAAATTTATTGCCAAAAGAATCCTGGAATCAAATTTAGATTAGATCTATTTAATAAAGTTAGAGGGCTAGTGCTTTTTTAAATCATGCAATTAATAAAAAACTTTAGTCTCATTGTAACTTCAAGATACCTTAGAGAAGCCAGAGCAAATTGATGGCGTTTTAAGTTCAGGCAGAACCAGACTCAACTACTGAGTCTGGTTCGTGCTATAAATAAGCTCGTCATCATATTTTTAAATTAAAGCTGTTATTTACCTAACAAACATCCAAATACCGGCAGCTATCATAAATAAGTTTTCTGTTAGAGAGATAAACCCTAGTGGTACGTTACTGTCACCGCCTACACACGCACATTTTAACTCTCGTTTATCTATATAGACTGCTTTTATCACTGAAACAGCACCAACCCCACCTATGAATAATGAAATAGGGGCAATAATATAGGCTGGTAATCCGGCTATCATTCCAATGCCAACAAATGCTTCTAAAAATGGGTAAACATAAGCGTACCTGACTACTTTCATAGCGACTAAGTCATAGGTTATAAATGAATTAGTAAAGCTAAATAAGTCTTGAAGCTTTTGTATTGCTAACACTGCCATTGTTAGGGCTACGAACAGTTCAGCGGTTTGCATTGATAATAAGCTATTATCCGATGCAAAACTAAATGCCACACTAAGCAAAAAACTAACCGAAAAAATCGCAATCACGGGCGTGTAAGTTGTACCTTCTTGGGCTGCTTGTGGCTTATTAAAGTAATCACGTAAATCGTCGTAGCCACCTATACGTTTATTATCAATAAATGCTTGAGGTGTAGTTTCTACACTGTGTTGTTTTTTAAATTCATCTGTTTGCTCTCGAGAAGTTAAAAGCTGATCATCAACTGTATATCCCTCTCGCTCTAGTAGGTCTTTTGATTTTAAACCAAACGGACAAATATGCTCATCTGTTGCCATTCTAAAAAGTTGGGCTGATTTACTCATGCTTTACTCCTTATGTTATGCGGTTTATTTATTTGAATTGAAATCTGGAACAGCTCTTAATTGTGCTTGAGCATTGGTTTGTGCAATGCCGTTTTGCTCTATATCTTTTAGGAGCCATTGCATTTCTTTTATTTCTCGCTCTTGGGCTTCAATTATATTTGTAGCTAGCTTTTGAACGCGTTTATCTTTGATTTTTGCCCTGTCACTGGTGAGTATGGCAATTGAATGATGTGGGATCATCGCCGACATCCATGAGCTATCATCAACAGTCGCTTGTGAGCGAACTAAAAATAAACTTCCTGCAAATACGGCAACACTAGCAATGAGTACTGTTATATTTTTCTTTTTATCTTTATACATATTGAGCATGAAAAGTAGCATTATCACTGCCATCGTGGCTCCCATATAAAGCGCCATATAAGTACGAGTTTCACTAAAATAAACATGACTAAGTTGGTAGGTGTTCAAATACATCAATACAAACATGGTTATTGTAGATGTTGCTATCATTAAAAAAATTTTGAATAGTGTGACATTGTATTGATCCTTAAAAGTTTTGTATTTTGTTTTTACATATGAGTAATCTTTACACTATCAAGCTCACAAATCAGTGTTTCCTGTTGTGTAAAATGGGTATTTAACAATTAACTCAAGAATTATGCCGTTAGGCTAAAATTGCTCGCTGGATTTACTTATGTATCTGTAGGTTTCTTCATTTGAGTTGTCAGTGAGTAGTTCAATATTATATTTGTGAAATATACCCTCCATTTCCATTCCGGGAGTGCCAATAGGCATGGCTGGTACACTTAAGCCTGTAATGTGCGGAGCGTGTTGCCCAGATAAAAACTGTTTTATATGTTTAGCGGGAACATGACCTTCAAATACAAATCCATCGGCTGACACGGCTGTATGGCATGAGCGCATATTAGGTTTTATTTGATACTGAGATTTAATCGACCCCATGTCATTAACGTTAATTGCTTTTGTTTGAATATTGTTTTCACTCAAATGAGCAATCCACTTATTACAACATCCACAATTTTTACTTTTATAAACGGTAAGCTCAATTTCAGGTTTTTCTGAATTTTCATAGATTATTGATGTTTTATGCTGTTTTTCGATACTCATTGCCGAAAATGACATAGTTAATGATAAAAAAAACGCTGAGGTAATGTAGATTACTCGCATTGTTAACTCCTTAATTAGACCAGTGAATATGAGTGATTTTCCAACCTTTATCGGTGTTTTTTAATGTGATTGATTCCATTCCCGTAGACTTAATATCTTTCCCTTTATACTTTCCTTGAGTTTTACTTCTTGAAATTGAGTAAGCTATGTCTCCATTTGTGTGAACTTGATGCTCTAGCAGTTCACTATCAACTGCACTTAAGAATTTCATATCCGCTATCATATGATGGTTCGCGTATTCATCTGCAGAACGCTCAACAATTCCGCCTTCAAAAATGACGACATCGTCGGCCAGTAATTTACGGGCACCTTTGGCATCGCCTTGTTTTAGGGATGCATGAAATAAGCTAACTGCCTTTGCAGCTTCGCTATCAACATTAACAAAGACCCAGCCTTTTTTTGTGTGCTCTTCATGGGTGTGTGCGTTCACAGCAAAAGAACTAACAGCGCTAAAAATTAGTAGCAATAAAATTTTTAAATTAGAGGATTTAATTAACATACATTTTCCTTTTTTATTAATCGTTAAATAGGCGGACCAACAAGTGTTGTAAATACACTTGTTGTAATAAGTACAAATAGGGCAATTAATATTTCAACAATGATCGAGCGTTTTAATATACTTATATGGTGTTGTTGAGTGATTTGCGGGACTAAAAAAAGCTTATGCCATGCACCTAGTAACAGCATCGCGCAGACGAGTAACAGCTTTAATAAAATTAGTTGCCCATAATTTGATGTAAACAATGCAGAAAATGACTCTAGGTACTGCAGGAGCAGAGTTAAGCCCGAAATAAGTAGTACAAATACAATAACAATAGCGAGTTGACCAAAGTAATGCATTAACCGCTTTACTTCACTGGTAGGTAGTAAAGTGCAGCTTTTGTAAAGCGGCCACAATGACCCTAACCAGCTCGCAATGGCAATAAGGTGAAAGGTTAAAATACTTTTCACTAACCCATTTTCATTTGCACTGTGCCCAGTAAAAGTGAAGCTATAAGCGATAAACCCAAGCATGATTAGTATAACGGCACCGTTTTTATAACCTGCTACGTTATCATCTGATTCCACACTCCACATACATGCGCTAATTAGAGCAATAATAAGCGCTGGTATTCTAAACGTTGCTTGGTCACCTATGACTGATTGCCAAACAATTTCAAGCATAAAGGGGTCAAACATTCCCATAAAGCCTGATTCAGCCATTGCTCCAGCTTCTATTGGTACTTGTAAAAGTGCAGCAATACTACCTGTAACTACACACGTAATTTGCCAACGTTTTAAGAACTGATAAAAGCTAATTAAGTGATGCCCTGCAACATTGCTGTTGCCACACATAAAGCGCATTAATAAAGTGCCCGCAAGCCCTGCAATTGCGATATAGCTTGCTAGTTTTAATAATAGTAAGAGTACTGACCATTCACTTAATTGCATTATGTTGCTACTTAATGATTATGTTTGCTGTGGGTATTAGATTGTTCTTGCATCATCTTATGCGATTCACTTTTGTGTACCATAAATCTAAACGTGTCGGTCATTTTATGTCCATCACCACCCAGTGCTGTCCATTTAACCGTGTAAGTCCCTTGGACTAAGCTCGGCAATGACCAACTAAAGTCTGTGCTTGGGGTAGAGCTTGGTTTGAAATCAAAGTTTATTGATTTATTTTTTTCATCTTTGATGATGACTTTTGCTAGCCTTACTTCACCACCAAAAGTTAACGAAAGTTGCTCTGGGCTTTTCATTAACATGGCTTCTTGCGCAGGTGTTGATTGCTTGAGTGATATATGCGCTGATGCGGAAAATGTAAGTACTAAACCTAAAATAGCTACTGCAGAATTAAAAAACTTCATAATTACCTCTTATTTAAAATC
>NZ_JBQSVO010000153.1:0-6514 GCF_052376275.1 Pseudoalteromonas sp. AOP7-A1-14
AAATTTTTGAATTTAGTGGGCTGTATTGTTTAGCGTTGTTAACTAAATTGCTAATAATTGATTCGAGGGCAAACAAGTTGCTTATAATTGCTGGTGCATTCTCATTCAACTCCAAATTTACACGCGATAAATCAGTGTTTTCTAAGACTCTGGTAATGACTTGATTTAAATCACAAGCATCTTGTTTGATTAGCTTACCATTACTGTATTTATGTAATAGCAATAAGTTCGACACGATATTTTTAAGCCGTAAACTTATTTTCAACGCTTCAGGCTTAAAATCCTCATTGAGTTCTATCTCATTTGGAAACCTGATAACAACTTCTGCCATATTTATAAGTTCGGCAATGGGCGTTTTTATTTCATGGGCAATATCGGATGTAAGTCGCTTTTCCTTTAGGTAAAGTTGTCTATTCTCTTTAATAAAGGCGTTCAAACTTTCAACAATAGGCAAGAGCTCTTTAACTGGCTCTTGTATAAATATCTGTGAACCTTCACTGGTAATACTTAACTGACTGATATCTTGGTTGAGTTTAATTAATGGCGCAAGTGATGTATCTATTGCCTTCCTGACAAATAATCGAATAAATACAATAACTGTAATTATGGTGACTATAAAAATAACGTCAATCAACCAAAGTACAAAATCAACTTCCTCAGAAGACGCTGCATAAGCTAAAGTCAGTGGCTCATCATTTGTTTTTTTATATGTGTCTACTGATGTATTGTCTTTTTCTTGTGGTATAAAACGACTATAAAACACCCGACCATCTCGGCCATCAGATAATTGTATAGGGAGTATTTTTGACTCGCCAATTTCTAAGCTTTCATATGGTAGGTTTTTAACTTCAAATAAATCTAAACTTTTTGAGCGGGTAAAAACACTTTCTTTGCTCCATAATTGAAAGTACTCAGGCTCTATTTCCCCTTCTAACTCGGGCAAAAACTCACTAGAAAAGTTAAACGAAAAACCTTCATTAGTTTTATGTACTAAGGTCATTAACATACCTGCTTTGGATTGCAGGCTGCGATCAAACTCATTATCTATCCAACTATCAACAGCAATGTCGGTTGCCAACAAAATGCATAAAACAAAGCTAGTTATAGTTACCGAAAGTGTAACAACTAATTTACTGCGAATAGATTTCATTATTGTCCTTGTACAATATAACCAAAACCACGTTTGGTCTGAATTGGCAGCTCCCCTCCTGCAACTCTTACTTTTTTGCGAGCAGATGATAAATGGGCTTCAATCGAGTTCTTTGATATCAAATCATATTGCCCTGCAAGGTAGGTACTTAGCTTTTCTGCACTAAACACTTTATTTTGATTGCTAAATAAACATTCGACAATTTTGTACTCGTTGGGTGTTAAGTCGATAACATTGTCAGCAACTTTTAGCAGTTTTAACTGTAAATTCAGTGCTAAATTATCAATAGTTATGATATCACTCATCATCTTCAATCCTCCACGGCGCATTAAATTTAGCAGTCGAGCGTGGAGCTCATCAAATGAAAAGGGTTTAGTCAGATAATCATCCGCTCCTGTTAAAAGCCCTAAAACACGGTCTTCAGGTTCTTGCTTAGCTGACAAAATTAAGACTTTAGAATCAAGCTGTTTGGTTCTTATGGTTTGCAATAAAGTAATACCATCGATACTCGGTAACATAATATCAAGTATTATAAGCTCATACTCACCTGTCATCGCCATACTCAGCCCTTGTGCACCATCACCGGTGTCATCAACCGCAAAGCCTAGATTTGCTAAGCCAATTCGTAAACTACGCCTTAGTGACGCTGAATCTTCAATTATTAATAACTTCATGTGTTACTCATTCACCTGAAATGCATCTTCATCATTAGGTTACGCCATATAGCTTAAGTTTTACTTAAGACTTGCTTAAGTTTCCATAGTTTAGCCAATATTAAGTTTAGACTCAGGATTTCTTAAGTTTCGGTTTTTAGTATTGCTGCAATTATTAAGATCGAGCACAACTATGACAGCAAATACTTCCGTTTTAAAACCCTTGTTGCGTTTTACTATTATATTGATATCAATCTTTATAACTTCCCGCATTGCTTTATTGTTTTGGCAACATTCAAGATTAAATGATGGTGATATTTGGCCGATCATATCAGGAGCAATCAGAATAGACTTAAGTAGCATTGGATACTTAGCAACTATTGGGGTTTTTATACTGATACTACATGTAGTTGCACGCCCTAAAACAGAGCTTTTCCAGCGTATTTTTACACTTTACGGTAGCTGCGTTGTAACTGTAGTTGTTATTGTTGAAGCATCAACACCTGCATTCATCAATCAATATGATGTAAGGCCTAACCGATTATATATTGAATACCTTGATTACCCACAAGAAGTCTTCTCAATGTTAGTGCATGGCCATCTTTTTGCAATGCTAAGTACATTGCTTTTGGCCTCGTTAACAAGCGTTTATAGCTATCGCCTTTTATGCAGAGCATTCACACAACCACCGTCACTGAAAAAAGCATCCAATTTACCCATTCTAATGGCTGCTTTAATAATCTGCTTATTTGCTGCTAGAGGTACATTAAATCACCGACCGCTTAACCCTGCATTAGTCTATTTTTCTCAAGATTCACTAGTAAACTCACTTGTTCTTAACTCCACTTACAGTGTTGCGTTTGCGCTGAAAAACATAGGTAACGAAAAAAGTGCCAGTAATTTGTATGGCACAATGCTTCGTCAACAAATTATAGATACGGTCAAAAAGGCTTCTTATCGAAAACAGTTTGTCGTTGGAAATATTCCAACCTTGGCGCACAACAAGCCTTTTGTGTCTGGTGTTAAAAAAAACTTAGTTATAATACTTGAGGAAAGTTTAGGTGCCCGATTTGTTGGAGAACTTGGTGGGTTAGATATTACGCCCGAACTTGATAAGCTATATCAACAAGGGTGGGGGTTTGACAACCTTTATGCTACGGGCACGCGCTCCGTAAGAGGTATTGAAGCAATTACTACAGGTTTTACACCATCACCATCTCGCTCAGTAGTTAAACTATCTAAATCGCAGCATAACTTTTTTTCACTAGCGGATGTATTCAGTCAAGAAGGTTACAAAACACAGTTTATCTACGGCGGTGAAAGCCATTTTGACAATATGAAAAGCTTTTTTCTAGGAAACGGGTTTAACGATATTGTTGACATCAACCATATTGATAATCCCCAATTTATCTCCTCTTGGGGGGTAAGTGATGAGGACTTATTCAATCAAGCAGATAAAGAACTGACTAAATTAAGTAATTCGACAGAGCCATTTTTTAGTCTTGTATTTACTTCTAGTAATCACGATCCGTTTGATATACCACAAGGCAAAGTATCGCTACCCAAAGGACATAACCCTGAAAACTATAAGCGTGATCTTGCAATTAAGTATGCCGATTACGCACTAGGTAAATTTATAAATAAAGCAAAAACACGGTCGTACTGGGAAAACACCGTATTTTTGGTTGTGGCAGACCATGATGTGCGTGTTTTTGGCTCTGAACCTGTCCCTTTGAAGTCTTTTCATATACCAGCTGTTATTTTAAACAGCGATATGAAAAGTAAACGCGATCCAAGACTCGTTAGTCAAATTGATCTACCTGTTACTTTGATGTCACTTTTAGGAATTGACCAAGCAACCCCTATGCTGGGCTTTGATCTGACTAAAAGTTATCCAGTTGAACGCGCAATGATGCAGTACTACGACAATTTTGCATACCTAGAAAATGATCGCGCTGTCATCCTAATGCCAAATCAACAAACCAGCTATTGGCGCTATAACAAACAAACCAAAATACAAGAAAAAAATGAACAGCTAAACGTTGATCAAACGTTGGCTGAAAAAGCACTAGCTCATGTGTTATTTAGCAACTTAGCTTACACCGAGCAGCTTTATCGTTTAGCTGATAAAAGTAGTGATAAGGAATAACTATGAAAATTGCTTTTAAAAGATTTTGTATTTCGTCTTGGCAAGTAAGTTACAGCCAATTTGTTTGCTTAGTTTCAATGTATATCGTTATCGCATTTAATGGCTTGTTTTTATACAATACTTTTATGGCTGCAACACAGTCAGGGCATATAAATTGGCTTTTTATCGCGTCGGTCCCTTTATTGCTTTTCTCATTGACTGTTTTAGTTTTAAGTTGGTTGTCCTTAATTACTTTTGTTAAAGCTATACTTCTATTTAGTGTTTTAGTTTGCTCATTGTTGTTTTATTCAACACTTAATTATGGCGTTATTTTTGACAAGAGCATGTTACAAAATATTGTTGAAACAAATTCAGGTGAAGCATTTTCATACTTGAACTTTCAGCTTGTGTTATTTATTTTTTTATTGGGGATTGTACCTACTTACTTATTTTCCAAGTTCACAATTATTGGGAGTTTTAGAGTTCGTTTAAAAAGTTTTACGAAGCTAAATCTATCAGCTTTGCTCTGTTGTGCCTTAATCGCTGTACCCTTTTATAAAGAGTACGCTTCTGTTGGCCGCAACAACCGACAGCTAACAAGTTATATCACCCCGTTTGCATTCTATACAGCAAGTTATAAATACCTGAGGGATAATTACTTTTATCCACCACTACCTTTCAAGGTACTCGATAACTTGCCCACTTTAAAAAATAAAACGAGCACCTCGCTAACTGTAATGGTTGTCGGGGAAACAGCTCGGGCGGCTAACTTTTCACTACAAGGCTATAGTAGAGCAACGAATACTTATACTCCCAAGTTAGGCGTAAAGTATTTTAGTGATGTTTCATCGTGTGGAACGGCAACGGCTATTTCAGTCCCCTGTATGTTTTCACGACTGAACCGCAAAGAATATGATTCTCGGCTTGCTAGTAGTCAAGAAAATGCTCTAGACATTATTCAGCGTAGTGGTGTTGAAGTAACATGGATTGATAATAACAGCAGCTGTAAAGGAGTGTGTGCTCGCATCAAATCAGACAACATTGAGCCGAATAAAGAACATCCGTTATGTGATGGTCATTACTGTTTTGATGAAATATTAGTTACGAAACTAGCAGACAAGATAGCGACTAGTAACGCTAAACATAAATTGGTTGTTCTACATATGATAGGTTCACATGGACCAACTTATTATCGTCGTTATCCTGAACACGAAAGTTTGTTTAAACCTGATTGCTCTCGAAGCGATATTCAGAACTGTAGTACAACTGAACTAACAAACACATATGATAATACTATCGCATACACAGATAAGGTGTTAAGCCAGTTGATAAAAGTATTACAAGCAAGTAACGAAACAAAGAAGTCACTCCTATATGTGTCAGATCACGGTGAGTCACTTGGTGAGAAAGGTTTATACCTTCACGGGTTTCCATATGCATTAGCACCAAGCGAGCAAACCCATATTCCAATGATTTTTTGGAGTAATAAACTCGCTAACTCTAAATTTAATCATTGTATTGAGTTACAACGCTCAAAAGTATTTTCACACGACAATATTTTTGACACTTTACTTGGCTTAACTCAAGTAAGCAGCAGTCAATACCAACCTGAATACGATATTTTTAACGCCTGTAAGGCCCTAAGTCTATAAAGAGAGTTTCCAATGCAATTTGATAGTGCAAATAAGCCGTCAGGTATTAATCGAGTAGTTTTAGCTTTTAAAAATTCACAGCGTGCATTTAAATGGCTTGCTAAAAATGAAGCTGCTTTTAAACAAGAGCTTTTTTTACTCGCTTTATCGCTAATTATTATTTCGATTTGGCAGATAGGTATTTACGAAAAGGTCATGCTACTAATCTCTGTTTTATTTGTGATATTCGCAGAGGTTGTTAATACAGCAATAGAAGCAACAATAGACAGAGTTGGCTTAGAGATTCATCCATTGTCAGGTCTCGCTAAAGATTTAGGCTCCGCAGCAGTATTAATTGCGCTATTGATAAGTTCATTCGTCTGGATTTCTGTATTTATAAGCTATATTGGTTATTTTTAAAATTTATCCAATCTCAATGATCGCTTATCGCTCATTTGCGACCGTCGCCTAAACTCGTTTTGGGGCAATGACGAGTCAGCAGATAACTTGCCAATGGACAGAAATGTTTCAGCCAGATTAGGCTGAAACGAAGATGGATAGAAACAAGTTATACTAGTTGTGGGAATCTAGATTTTATATATTTGTATATCATCGTTAAATTTTAATGCGTTCTCGTACACCTAATTCAGATTGGTATCTATTTGGAGACTCACTACGTATAGCTGCATGAATATCGATGCTGGGATCACTTTTTGGATCTTCGATTGTTATAACAACTGCGTACTTTGTATTTGGGTTTTTTAGTGTCCATCTTGACTCATGAGCAATTAGAACTTTCCAGTCCCCAGCACTAATCCCTTGTGAGAAAACCTTTTCCATTTTAATAACTGTAGAGTAACGGTCGCTTTCAAGAACTGCGGAGCTAGAAAATGGCACGTCAGTTGGCTTACCACTTTTATTCAGTTTTATGATTTTTGTTCGTATATGAGAT
>NZ_JBQSVO010000154.1:0-6510 GCF_052376275.1 Pseudoalteromonas sp. AOP7-A1-14
TTTTAGTCCGCTTAGTGCGGCGTCATCACCGTCCGCTTAGTGCGGCGTCATCACCGTCCGCTCATGGCACAAACCGGAAGATTAAAATACTTCCAATAATATCAAACGTAGGACATTAATATTTTTCTGCCCTTGAAAGTTAATTTATCAACTCACCTGTAATTTACCTAAAGCCAACCTTACTTAAATTTAAGAACTCAATGAGATTAATAAATCTCGACTTGTATGGCATAGTTTAGGGTCTTAATAAGATAATTGAATCTCGATTTGTATGGCACAGTTTAAAGCCTTAATAAGATCAATAAATCTCATTTTAAGTGGCGCTCACCAAGAACAAAGAATAAGAAAAAAACCTGCAAATAACTATTGATAACTATTTTCGTTTAGATTAGTATGTAGTTATTAATCTAATTGAGAGTGGTTTGTATTCATGTATGTCTGTTTATGTCATAGTGTGACAGATAAAAAAATTGAACAAACAATCGACGAAGGCGCAACAACAATGCGTGAGCTAAGTAAAGAGCTTAAAGTCGGTAGTCAGTGCGGCAAATGCTGTGGCTGTACTAAAAAGATCCTCAATAGAAAGCTAATCCAAATTGCTGATATCACTGAGCAAGTAGCTTAACACTTGCTCGAAAGCTTATTTTATTTCTTCTTTTTTACCAATCCTACATTCATATATTAATCAGCTAGCGCTATAGTTACGTTCATTTAGTTAATAGAAAGCGCTATTTGTGTGAAGTAATATATGAAATCAATCTGCTTTTTATATCTGCTGGTATATAAACGGGTTGTGTCAGTTTACGACCTCAAGATATACTAGAAAAATTATGCTATTGATCCTGCTACATTGAGATTATTAGGAGATACTGTGGGATATGACCACCCAAAGTTGTCGGGGTTTTATCCACTTGCCGATGGTGTTGATGCCTTTGTTGCGCGTTTAGCGTTAATTGAAGCTGCGCAACATACAATAGATGTACAATATTATTTGTATCATCGTCAACAAACAACTTATTTACTTACTGCTTACCTATTAGCCGCAGCAGAGCGGGGCGTACGAGTACGTTTGTTGCTGGATGATATGTCTCAAGCAGACAGTGAGTTTGATTTAGGTGCACTCGCGTTTCATCCTAACTTTGAGGTGCGGTTGTTTAACCCGTTCCCAAACCGCACGTTTCGGGCTTTAGGCTTGATTACTAATTTTAATCAACTATCACGTCGAATGCACAATAAAAGTCTTATTGTTGATAACCAGACGTTTATTACTGGTGGACGGAACATTGGAAATGCTTACTTTGCGGCAGAAGATCGCTCTGCGTTCATTGATTTAGATGTATTAAGTGTTGGTAATGTGGTGCCTGAAGCGTCTAAAGCATTTGAGCTATATTGGAACCACCAACTAGCTTCCCCTATTGAAGCTTTACGCGGTGATAGCGATCAGCAATCGCTTGATAGTATTTCTAAAAAGTTAAAAGCCTATTTAGTGACTCACGAAGACAGTGATTATGTAAAACAGCTTGAATCGAGCGAATTTACACGCAAGCTTATCGCTGATGAAATTTACTTTGATTGGCAACAAGCAGAATTGTTTTATGATCACCCAGATAAACTCCTTAATCCTGTAGATGAAAAATCTGCAAATATGTCGCCAAGCTTATTTAAAGCGATGGGTGAGCCTGAGGAAAAGGCTGTGATCGTTTCACCTTATTTTATTCCAAAAGATGAAGGTGTTGATCTGCTTGCCAGCTGGATAAAAAAAGGAGTTAATGTAACGGTATTAACTAATTCTCTTGCTGCAACAGATGTAGCGTCTGTCTATGCGGGCTACGGACAATATCGTGCAAGTTTGTTGCGTGCGGGTATAAAGTTATGGGAGCTTAAACCCAGAGAGCAAACCACATTAAAAAATAAAAAAGAAAATAAAAGGCTAACGGGTTCTTCACAGTCAAGTTTACACGCAAAAACAATGGCTATGGATGATAAGCAAATTTTTGTTGGCAGCTTAAATTTAGATCCGCGTTCGTTTAATTTAAATACCGAGATGGGTGTGCTTATTCAAAGTGAAAAGTTAAGCAGTATGTTGAGTCATTGGGCTGCAATGAAAATGCCCGAATACGCTTGGCAACTTGAGCTAAAAGAATCTGAAAGTGACGAGATAATATGGCGAGATATGATCACCGGCGAGGTGTTTACCACCGAGCCTAAAGCATCAAGCTGGCGTCGTTTTCAGGCATGGTTTATGTCATTGTTTCCCATCGAAAATGTGTTATAAATAGAGATAAAAAAGCAGCCTTGGCTGCTTTTTTTATCTTATAAACATTACTTATACACTACATTTGTGATTGTAAGTAGTTTTCAAGTCCTGCATTTTTAATTAGTAACTGCTGAGTTTCGAGCCAATCAATTTGTTCTTCTTGGTCGTTTAAAATGTTACCGAGTGCTTCGCGGCTGATGTAATCTTTTTTGCTCTCAGCTAATTTTACTGCGTCTTTTAAATCGCTTAGTGTGTCTAACTCAAAGCTCATATTAGCGGCAATCATTTCTTCGCTGTTTTCACCAATACGTAAACGACCTAAGTCTTGTAGGTTAGGTAAGCCTTCTAAAAATAAGATACGCTCAATTAAACGATCGGCGTTTTTCATTTTTTGAATAGAGACTTTATAGTCTGCTTTATCAAGTACAGTAAAACCAAAGTCTTTAAACATACGAGCATGCAAAAAATATTGGTTGATACCAACAAGCTCATTGGCTAAAACTTTATTAAGTGCTGTAATGATGTCTTTATCACCTTTCATAATTAGCTCCTATTCGCCCATTTGTGCTTGATGGTAGTTTTGCGTACCTATTTTTTCAATTAAGCCAAGTTGCTGCTCTAACCAATAAACATGATCTTCTTCGGTATCAAATAGTAGCTTTTCAAGAATTTCGCGAGATTGATAATCTTTCTCTTGCTCGCAAATAGAAATAACTTCCTTTACGCACTCGACGACTTCAAGCTCGAGCGTTAAATCATTTTGCATCATGCTTTTTACGTCATGACCAATAATTAAGTCACGACGTTTGGTCATGTTTGGTACACCTTCTAAGAACAAGATACGCTTGATGAGCCAATCAGAGTGATCTTTTTCTTCTTCCATTTCATGGTTTAAGCGAACGTAGAGTTTATCTAATCCCCAATCGTCATACATGCGAGAGTGAATAAAGTATTGATCAATTGCTGCTAATTCATTAGCAAGTAACTTATTGAAACTGTCGATAACTTTCTGATTACCTTTCATAATGGTGCACCTCATAAACCTTAGTTGCGAACAGTGTAGTATAAAAATGCAGGAAATCAAGCGTTTTCCTTTTTAAATCATTGGTTTACTATTGATTTTGATTCTCGTTTAAGTTTGTATTGTTGGTTGCTTTATGAACATGTTGTTATTTGTATTTTTTACATATAAATAAGTGAGTAGAGCCGCAGAAACGTAATCTTAATTAAGTATGTTTTCACTACCCATAAATCCTTGCCAGTTTGCAACCAATTGATATAACGCACTGACGTTAAATATATTTTAGCTATTAACAGCGACCTGAACGGCGGTATATTTTTTGCTATCGTTTGCCCATATTACTGACCTGGCAGTATCCGAAGTAAGGTCCGCATTAAGAGTTACTTTTAAATGCGCTTAATTTGTTTATGGTTAACAGTGGTAATTGAAGTAGGCACTTCATCAATACTTTCAAAGATACGCCTTTTAGAAATAATGACATACTCGATTTTCGATTGGCTAAGATTTTTTTATTGGCTGTATCATCAGTAATGCAGGCGGCGGTTATTGTTGATGAAATTAAGCTCAGTGCTGCTTTAAATATGTGATCCTTGAAGTAACTCGGTTATGTATGGTGATAAGGGTGAACAATAAAGAATGACGAGTTAAACGCTAGGGTGGCGAAACTGGTTTGTGTTTGCATTCGCTGATTGGGCACAATGCAATATTTACTTACATGGCTATATTTTACTCATTAGATTTACTTTGAGTAATTAAGTGCACAGTAAATGAGTTGTTTATTTTATTCTTACTATGAGGTTATAAACTTTTTAAAATCAATGGTTAGATGTTTTTTATTCACGTTTTTAATTACTCATCCTGTTTTATAGGTACGCTAAATATATTGCAACTAGCATGGTATTAATTTTGCATTTAGTAAGTGTAATTAGTTATATAGTGCAAGTAGTTAACTTAAGATGTTACAGACTTTTGAAAAGGAGATGATCATGACATCAGCTATGAGTAGTGAAGACCGTGTCACTAAAATTGCAGGTATATTTAGTAATGAAGAAGCGGCCGAAAATGCATTTGATACGTTAAATCGCGATAGCCAATTTAAGCAAAGCAATTTAAAGCAAGTTCCTCCCCATGACCCACATTTTGATCAGAAAATTGAACCTGAAGATAAAAATATAGGTAAAACCTTGCTTAAAACGCATCTTATATTTGCTGTTGGCGGGGTTGTTGTTGGTATATTAATTAGCAGTTTATTGTTGTTTTTAGAGCTTAGTTTTATGCAGGTGTATGTATTTGAAACCTATATTGCAATTAGCGTGATTTGTTTATTTATAGCCATGCTAGCGGCGGGGTTCACGTCCATCAGGCCCGATCACGATCCCTTAATTAATGATGTTAGAAAAGCAACTAGAGCTGGTAAGTGGGTACTAATCGTGCACACCGACGATAGTGACAAAGCTAGCAAAGCAAAAGAGTTAATGCAGCCTTTTGCAGCGTCTACAACTAGCACTTTTTAACAACGCTTAACTCTATAAGCATTGTATTACCGATAATGTCTTTTATACCAAAAGTAAAAGCCACTTAGGGTAAAAAACACAGGCGTGAGCGCTATAAACAACCAGAGTATTTGCACCAGTGAGCCTGCAAAGTCTCCAATGTGGAGTTTATATTTAAAATCCCATGCTTTGCTTGTGAAATTAGCTTTAGATGCATCATAGCTTTGCAGCACGTCACCTGTGTATGGGTTTACCCATACCCAGCTATAAGCGTGGCTCTCACCTGGGTTTTTAATTCTCAGTGCGATTGGTTCAGTGGTTTTTTTGGCAAAATAAATACGATACAGTTCGCCATCAGGGAAAAAGGCAAGCGCATTGTTTAGTGCCAAAGTTAGCTGTTGTTGTGGGGCGCTGGGGAGTTCAACCACAGGTGCGCTGGGGCGGTTAGTAACTTTATCTTGGGTTACAAACTCAAGTACTGCCTTGGTTTCATCTTTCCAATGAAAGGCTATACCGGTAAAAGCAATGAGTATTAGCGGAATAAACAAGTACATACCAATAACTGTATGCAGTTGATACAGCAAAATACGTAATTTTGCTTTTGGCTTTATAACTAATCGTTTAAGTCTGTTTTTGGGCTTTATCCATAAATATACGCCTACAAGCAGGGTAATGATAAAAATAAGCGCACACGTTGATACCCAGTTTCGTAATGACTTTTCACCTTGTTCGTTTTCATAAAGCAGCCAGCGGTGTAGCGCCATTGTGAAACCGTAAACTGTCGAATAAAAATCATACTGGTGTAAAATATCACCCGTATAAGGATTTACACTCGCATACTGTGTGCTCGCTAGTTGTAACTGCCAAGCCAAATCACGTCGTTGTTCTGGCATGAGTCGTGTCACTTTTTCACCCGTTGTGGTTGCGACTGTGTTAACTAGTTTTTCGTAGCTAAGTGGCTGTTGTTGAGGCTCTACGAGCCATTGCTGGGGTTGGATAATGTATTGAATATCTTTAGCATAAATAAGTAACGCACCCGTTAAACTCAGACACACTATAAATAGCCCGCTTACTAATGCTAATACTAAATGGATCCGACGTAACCACAGCTTCAACAACACACGCACCTATAAATGGCTAATAGCAATAAAGATGTAATGTTACATGAGAACGCGAGCTGTTTGCAATTAAAATGCGATTAAATACAATAATTGTTTGCCTATAGGATTGGGTGGCGTTTTTAGCGTGCTAATTTTGGCAGCAAGACGCTAAACTAGTTAATAAACTCATAGGGCATAAACTTGCGTCTTGTGGTTTTTAATGCATTAATATAAGTAACCTATTTATTATAGTTATTTGATACTACTCATGGAAAACTCTGCTAGGCCAGGACTTTTTAATAGTGTCGGTCAATCAATTCGTAGTAAGTTAATCATCGCTTTTATTCTTATTGCGCTTGGACCTTTATGTCTTTTGTCTTGGTTCAGTTTTCAGTATGTTAATCGAAGCTTAGAGCAAAGTGCGCATGTTGAACTGCAAGAGTTAAGCAGCATTGCAAAGCAATTTGCTGACATCTGGTTTGATGATCATATTAAAGATCTAGCGCTGCTAAATGAGCAACTCAGTCACAGTATGTTAAACAGACAATTACTTACCGAGCACTTTGTTGCCAGCTATGAATTTGTTAAGCAAGTACATATTATCTCAGATCCACTTAATAAACCCATTCCATATAGTAA
>NZ_JBQSVO010000155.1:0-6376 GCF_052376275.1 Pseudoalteromonas sp. AOP7-A1-14
GTTACCAAATAAGTATAGACTCATAGTTAACTGACCCAGCAGGTTAGCCATGTAGCTAACCTACTGGATCTTTATCTCAATATTAGCCATATGGATAACAATGGCATTTTAGGTTACAATGTTAGCTGCATAATAAATTCTATTGGTAATTGTATGGCTAACAGAGTCGAAATTGGGAAGAAAGTCAGCGTAAGTAGAAAAGCTTTAGGCTATACACAACAAAAGCTTTCAGAAATAACTAGCATTAATAAAACAACAATTTCAGAAATTGAGAATGGCCGATTTACTGGATCATTCGATATTTTTGAGCGCTTGCTCGATGCTGTTGATTTACAGTTTGATGTTTCTCAAAAAAAGTATTCGCTACCTGATTGGGATGAAATTGAAAATATATTTTCAGAGGGTGAATAATGAGTACAAATCCAAACTTACCTAGTAAAGTTAAAAATATTACCGTGTGCACTAACAATACAGAGCTTGGTATATTAACTCATGGCTCAATTCATCATTACCAGCCGACACAAGAAAATCAGCACATATCGTTAACAATGACAAAAAAAGGTATAGACGGTTACTCTTCAGGTTCTCTGCATCCTATCTTTTCGCAGAACTTACCAGAGGGCTTTAATCGCCGCTTTATAGCTGACAAGTTAGCAAGGTATGCAAAAGTAAATGACATGTACCTTCTCGCTTTACAAGGAGAGCAAGGCATTGGCATGCTCTCATATAAAAGTGAACTTTCGTTACCAGAAGCAGATACTATTCCACTGAACGATATCTTATCTTACAACAGTACTGAGCCCCTATTCCCTCAACTGTTAGAAAAGTACTATCTAAGAAACTCATTAGCTGGCGTACAACCTAAAGTAAGCATTCCTAATGCAAATAATATTAAAACTGACAGAACAGTCCAACAAAAAGATTTAATCGTAAAATCATTTGATTCTGAATTTCCATTACTTACTGTAAATGAATTTGTATGCATGGAAGCAGCTAGATACTGCGGGTTTAAACCACCTAAAACGTATTTATCCCATAATCTTGAAACATTTGTCATAGAACGCTTCGACACTGCACAAGATGGTACAAAGCTAGGCTACGAAGACTTTACCACTTTATTAAAAAAGCCAAATGATCCCGATGCAAAATACACGGGCAATTACGAAACACTACTCAAAGCAACAAGCTTGTACACTAATAGCCAATCAGAAGTTGAAAAAATGTATAAGTATATTGTATTTAATTGCTTAATTGGTAACGGTGATGCACACCTCAAAAATTTTGCTCTTCAGTACACACCAGATATGTCGAGGGTTTACCTTTCCCCACCTTTTGATATAACACACACAAAAATTTATGAGGCTATCGACAATAAAATGGCGCTTAAGCTTTCTAACAGTAAAGAATTTCCTGATATAAATCATTTATTAAAACTCGCTGAGGGTACTCACTTTAAAATTAGGAAAGCTAAAGAAATAGTAGAATCCCTGAGTGACAACATACTTGATTACCTGAAGCAATCTGAAGAAGTGAAGTTATTTAATGGCTTACGCAACTCAATAGAAAACTCTGTATCAAGTATAATGACACCAAGCTATTCAACAAAAAACTATCGTCATGACAGAATAAAAAAGTTTGAGTAATATTAAGACATCCATATAGCAACAGTGAAACTAAAAAGAGGGTGTAACTAATTTTATTGGTCACCACACTACAGTTCACGGTGCAATAAAGTTGGAATTAAAAGGTGAATCGATGCGAAACAACTAAATTTCTTGACTGATGCCGATCACTCAAGTTAGATTTTATTAAGATCTACTGACAGACAAAAAATTGATCAGCATCATGGTATTACGCACTAGTGGCATTTTCACTGTCCATCCGTTTATAGACTCCGAGACGCCTGACTTAATAGAGGCCGCAACTAGTTGCTGTTCAGTTAAGCCATACCTCACGTCGATTGTGTCATTACCAGATACGGAAGGGGTTTTCAGCTGCTGTGTTTCGGTGGCGCTAATAACCTGCCAATCCTTTGAGAGCTTTATAAACATTTCTTTTTCATTCATATTAATAATGAATTCATAATAAAGTGTTGAAGGCGAATTACTTTCGTCACTTTCCATAAATGAATACAGCCTAGCTTTAATTTTTTTGTTTTTAGATTCGAACTCTACTCTTCTTAACTTTAAATCACCGCCATAAGCGATGTAAATTGGTTTTAGAGTGTAGTTATCTAAGCCGCTCTTACTGCTCTTTAGATTTACGTTGATAATTTCACTACCCTTGTAAGGGATTTTTCTACTCAAATCTCCGAATGTATCTATAACCCCGCTTTCATATTCAGCATCTATTTGTTTATCTATCTCAGCATTATGGATAATAGTTTGCAATGTACTTCTTTGGACGTTGTTTAATTCAAACGACTCCACACGCTTGGCTTGAGAGTATTTATTAACCTGAAGATCCAAATTTTGAGCTTTCGGTTGGAAGCTAATACCGCAGAGTAAAATTAAAGTTAGTGAAACTTTTTTCATCAGTTTACGGCAATTCCTCTCGGTACTTTAGTGCCGAGAGGAATTGCCGCCTCCATTGGTTGAGTTAACGTAGTGGTTCGAGCAGAAATCCGAACCGTGTTTTTCTTAATGTTAGCGCTGGCGTGAACCTTATCACCTAAAATAGTTTCTAGGGCAAAGTAGCCTGAGCTACGCTTGCCTTTAACAAAACCAGTACCTTGTGGTGTTTGTACAAAGTCGTGTTTTTTTAGGCCAAATAGCTTGCCAACTGGTATCCGCTTTTCGGAGCGAACCCCCTTTATCTGTTGGTAGTCACCAGAAGCCACATGACGTTTACGTAAAACATGTTTGGCTTGTTGTACAAGCTCGCCATTTTCACAACAAATTGACACGGCATCATAGTAATGAGTTTTCGGTAAGCCCAATACTTGCTCGCGCTTAAATTTGGTCACGTAGCCAAACGTTTCTTCAAAATCCCAGCACTGTTTTAACTGGGCTTTGAGTATACCTATTTCAGTCGCATGTTTAGTCTTTGAGCGCTTCACTTTCAGATCAAACTTTCCTGCGTGTAAATCATTATGGCACGTCTCGCATAGCGCTATTAGGTTACTGGGTGTATCAGTGCCGCCCTGAGAACGAAGTACTTTGTGGTGTACGTGCAGCTTGGCGTTGTGCTTCGTTTTGTGTCCACTTTGACATTTATAATTGTCACGCTGCAATACGTAGGCTTTAACGTTGTAGTAGCCTTGCTGGTAGCCGGCACCAGTCACAATTGGGTTAGTTATCTTGTGTATATCGAAGCTAGCAGTTTCAACCTTCCAATGTGAAATTGGTAAGATAGCTTCAACCTGCTTTTTCTCACGCAAGTGTGAATCAAGCTTGCTTTTTAGAGACGGTGCTAAGCGCCCCTTTTTACGCATAGAGGCACGTTGCTGCATCTTTTTAGATACGTCAGTGCGCAAAGCCACCTCGCTTTGATAAATCACTTTACCATTTGCGATAGCTGCACAGCCAATGTATTTACTGCCAGTGTCCATGCCAGCAACTACGTGCTGAGTATGGCCGCTCGATCCATACAATAATTTAATTGTGAACGGGGCACGTTTGATTACCTTAGCCATACCATTTTTAAGCAGCTTACGTGCTTTAGCGGCCTTGCAGGGCATCAAAGGCTTCCCATGCTTGTTAAGTACATACGCTAACATAGCGCGTATCTCCTTCGAGTTGTGCGTATAACTTTGCTTGAGGCACACAGCAAATTCGACTTCCTCTCGACCAGATAATTTAGCTTCGCAACGTGGTTGACTGCCCATAACTCAATAGGACTGTTTACAGTGCCACGAAAGAGCGTGGAACTGAGGCGGCATTCCAAGGTTTCTACAATCGGGTAAGAAAGTTGCATTGCTGCAACTCCCTCCCCTAAGAACCGTACATGCGAGTTTCCCAGCATACGGCTCAAGCCCTCATAAGATAAGTGAGTAACTCTCTTATCCGACTCGTTACATTTATCCCGCTTGAGTGTACTTGTCTATGGCAGTTCGGGTGAAGCATTACTAAATTACTGATTGAATCATCTTGGGTAAGATGCCACTCGACGATGTGATGCGTATTCCACCCTGTGTCGTCGGTGATTTTCTCCATGCAGATTGGACAGTAGCCTTGTTGTCTTCTCCATATAGTTGCCAGTTTTTTAACTAGAACCTCTTTCATACGTCGATCTATTCGGTTTTCAAAATACAGCTCGCAATCCTTATCGTAAGGGTTTGCTTCACTTTTTATTTTGACATGTCGTCTGATCGGTATGTCTGCGGCAAAGGTGATTTTTGCTATAGATCCATTTGCTCGTTTTGCGGAGAATACCCATGTTCTTCCCTTTCTGTTATTATGTTGCATGAAGTATTTTTCGGCTATCCAACGCTTTCCTTTTAGCGGGTGTCGCCTTTTTGCCCAGCTCCATGTCATTTCCCAGATCGCTGCATCAACTTCACTAAAGGCTTTTTTAGCTACAATATGTCGGTGATAGTTTCCCCATCCCCGAATGACGGGGTTGAGTAGATCAATCAGACTTTCTGTCTTAGCCGACTTGTTGTTTTTGATGGTTGAGCGAATTTTGGTTAGAAAATTTTTGGTATTCTTTTTGGATGGTTTGATCAACAGTTTACCTTTGTACTTACGTACATTTTGACCTAAAAAATCAAATCCCTCGTCAATGTGTGTGATTTTGGTTTTTTCCTCAGATAGTTCTAAACCTCTTTCTTTGAGAAATTGGATTAGTGCTGGTTTCACAGTTGATTCCAGATGTTCTTTGGAAGACCCTGTGACGATAAAATCATCAGCGTATCGCACAAAATTAACTTTGTTAGGATTCGTTTTAAGTTTGGTTTTTCCACTGACCCTATGTTTTACACCTGATATAGTTTCTATCAGGTGTTCCATTCCATCCAATGCAATGTTGGCGAGTACGGGCGAGATAATTCCGCCCTGTGGTGTTCCCTCGTCTGTGTTAGAGAATAAGTTACCATCCACTACTCCTGCCTTTAACCATTCCTTGAGAATCTTTTGATTCATTGGGATTTGGTTGAGCAGCCATTCATGATCGATGTGATCAAAACATCCTTTTATATCACCTTCCAACACCCATTGAGCGCATCGTTTACTGCTCAGAATTACGTGACAGTATGCAATGGCATCCGCACAGCTTCTTTGAGGTCTGAAGCCGTATGAATTTTTATCAGCCATACACTCTGATACTGGTTCCAAGGCTAGTAAGTGAAGTGCTTGCATAGCTCGGTCACGCATCGTTGGTATGCCTAGGTGTCTTAGCTTACCATTTGCTTTAGGGATTGAGACCCTGCGCAGCGGTTTTGCCTTATACCCTGTATTGGTTAATGATAGAGTGGCTTTCCATTTAGCTTCTGGTGTGCTCCAAGTTTCCTTGTCAACGCCAGATGTTTTCTTACCTTTGTTTTCTGTCACTCTTTTTACTGCCAAGGTTTTGGCAGAATAAGAGTGGGTTAGCAGTCTTTGTAAAGCTTTAACTTTACCATACCTGCCTTCCTTTTGAGCCTTTACGATCCTTGCCTGTAATGACTTAACCTTTCGGTTGGTAGTCATCCAGTCTATGCTGTGCCACCCCCCATTGGTTGTGGGCGCACAAGATTTGGTTTGCACCTTTTCTTTCATTTGCTTTCCCTCATTAAAAGTCTTATTACTCAAATTTCGCAATTGAGCACCGAGTAGAAGTCAGCCCTCTTTCAAGGTAGGTCATGTTTCATACCCTATGTTGTTCATTACAAGCAACCGTTCGCTTTCTCTACTTTCTTCTACCCGCACCACCATCGGATAACCTTGCGGTTCTCTTTCCCTTTAGGGGATGATACGGGCTTACCAAGTTCCGTTGTCAGGACAGAATGGGTTAGTGTCTACCTTTTCACCGAAGGCTCATATTGGTTGTGAGAGAAGTTTTAGAAGCCTTCTCTGCCGAGCCTTATACCTTTTGGTTCAAGCCTATCAGTATCTTTGGCTTGTTACGATTAACGATGTTTATCAGTAGTTCACATATGTTACACGTACCATTCATTCCAAGCGCGTCACCGTATTGATACTAACAGTTGCAGATCTTCCTCACGGTCAATCCTCTACGCCTTTTCATCTGAGCTTCACACCTCGACGTTACCATCGACGCATGTCAGATTAGGAAACCTCTTACAACAAAGAGGGTTAGGTCAGGTGCCTAACAGTCCTTAACAACGACTTCTTGTCGCACTCTAAATTATCGTTTACTAACATTTCTAATCCTCAGTTAGTGGTCTGGTCAACAAGCGCTTTTACAAGCTCATCCCTTTAGGGGTGAGTAGTTGACA
>NZ_JBQSVO010000156.1:0-6367 GCF_052376275.1 Pseudoalteromonas sp. AOP7-A1-14
GAGCGTTTGCTTTTTAAATCTTTTCACAAGTATTACGTTTAACTTCTTCCCCCGACATCACGCTGTAAAAAAAGCAATGGATGAGTAATTTATAGATAAAATCAAAGCTGTATAATTGCCATTAATTATAATTTAAAGAGTATAGCGTGATGCTCGGGGTGCAATGATAAAGTCCAGAGTCTTAGCGGCCCCTCCTTGACTACCGTCGTCAGTGCGAAAGCCTCAAGCAAAGCTAATTAACAGGATCAAGTTAAAAAAGAGTATGGCATTTCACGTTTCATTTTCGCAAAGTGAAGCAAAATTAAACCTCCAATAAGCCGTCAATAAAAACGCTGAATCAAACGACTCTAAGCTCCGGTTTTCTGGGTTTATCTTATATTTTTCGTAGGTATGTAGTGACACATTACTTAATGTTGGTAACAATTTTGTTTATAACAAGCTACCCTAATACCATCACCTTTAATAAATTGGAGTTATCATGAAAAAGTATTTTTATACCAGCTTGGTCTTCGGTATTTTCGGTTTTAGTTCTTTTCAGGCCAACGCCCAGCCCGAACAACCTATGCCCGTTGCCGCAAGTGCCGATAAGTACGAGCTTGAATTAGTTGCCGAGGGAATTCAAATTCCTTGGGGCATGGCTTGGCTTAACGAACAAGACTTGTTAGTAACAGACAGAGCCGGCAAACTTAGAATGATCCGTAATGGCAAACTGTTAGAGCAAGCTATTAAAGGTGTACCTAAAGTACATGCTGAGGGCCAAGGAGGCTTATTAGATATCGAGCTTGACCCTAACTTTAAAGACAATGGCTGGATTTACTTTTCATACTCGGGCTATGAAGGTGATGAGGAAGGCTACAATACCTCAATCATGCGTGCGAAGTTAAAAGATATGCAATTAACCGACACACAGCTATTGTTTGATGGTGCCCCCAACACCACAACGACTAAACATTACGGCTCTCGTATTGAGTTTGATAAAGATGGTTACCTGTATTTTTCAATTGGCGATCGCGGTGAGCGAGATGTTCATCCGCAAAGCTTAGAATATGATGCAGGCAAGATTCACCGCATCAACGCGGACGGTTCAATCCCAGAATCAAACCCGTTTGTGAATCAGCAAAACGCGCGCAATAGCATTTATTCGTATGGCCACAGGAATCCGCAAGGCATGGCGATGCATCCTAAAACTGGTCAAATTTGGAGCCATGAACATGGGCCTCGTGGCGGTGATGAAATCAATATTATCAAGTCTGGGGCAAACTATGGCTGGCCTGAGATCACTCATGGTATTAATTACATTGGCACAAAAATTACCGATGAAACAAGCCGTGAAGGAATGGAGACACCGGATTGGGTCTGGGTGCCGTCTATCGCACCTTCAGGAATGGAGTTTGTAAGCAGTGATAAATATCCACAGTGGCAGGGTCATGCCCTTGTCGGTGCGATGAAGTTTGCTCACTTAGTTTTAGTTAAGTTAGATGGCAATAAAGTAACAAGTCATAGCAAACTATTTGAAGGTGCAGGCAGAGTTCGCAGTATTTCTACCCACCCTAACGGTGATCTATATCTCGGAATCGACGGAATGGGAGTTTACCGTGTGGTGCCTAAAAGCTAATTAACCACCAAAACCTTATATTAGCGGGCTTATCCCGCGCATGTAAGTTACTATTGGAGCTGAACTTTCGCGACTAAAGTCAGCTCCTACACTTTATAAAAAATCAAAAAATAGCTTTAGTCTAGGTCAGGATTTATCCTGATAATGATGTTTAAAATATAACGATTAGCCACTTCAAACCTTTCTGCTTTTTGGGCTAAAGCTCAAGCTATAAGTTAGTGTACCAATAATATCTAGATTTAAAATTGGCTTTGATTTCAGCTTTCAAAACACGATATAGAATCGAGCCTACGCGGCGCTTAATGCTTATTAAACTTTTATAAATCAGATCACATAAAAATAATATTGGTATAACTGCAATTCACAAAAAAGCCTGCAAATTTGCAGGCTTTTGATTGTCTAACTTGCTAGCTTTGCTTTAGCTAACTCACATCTATCTACAGCACAATAATACTCGTTACTAAGTATGCTACAAACGTTAAGCTACCAGCGAACAAGGCATATGGCATTTGTGTTTTAACATGGGTAAGTAAGTCACAACCCGAGGCAATAGCCGACACCGCACTGGTGTCTGATATTGGTGAGCAGTGATCCCCAAATACGCCGCCACCTAAAATAGCCGCAATGACTAATGAAGGCGGTAAACCAAGCGCTTGAATAAGTGGTACACCAATTGGAATTAAGATAGCGAATGTCCCCCACGACGTACCCGTAGTGAATGAAATGACGCCACCGGTAACAAACAACACCGGTACTACTAGGTAAATAGGTAAGTAATCACCCACTAGCCCCGCTACAAAATCACCGGTGCCTAAATCTTTTAAGCTTGCACCTAAGGTAAGTGATAGTAGTACAATAGCCACTAATGGTAATAATTCCCCCATGCCTTTGAAGCCAATATCAACGAGTTTGTGATGCGTAAATTGACGCGCAGTTACCATCAAGAAGTAAGCTACAACACAGGCTAAAATTGTTGCATAAAGTACTGATTTAGAACCACTGCCATTAGCAATATCACCATCACCAGTCCAGAACATAAAGCCAACCATACTGCCTATTAAAGTTAATAGCGGCACAAGCATAAAACGTGCTTTAGTACCTTTAACTTCTTCTTGCAGTTCAGTTTGTTGATGCTCTAATTGCTCTTCGGCTTTTTTTAAGGGACCGTGTACTTTGTCAAATGAGATTGTATAAAAAACAATAAGTAAAGTGATTATCGCATAAAAATTATAGCCTATGCTGCCCCAAAGCACCGACACTGCGGACTCTGACATTTCATAGTTACCTAATAAACCAAGAACGTATGCGCCCCAGCCATTAAGTAAAATTAAAATACATACCGGCGCACTGGTACTATCGATAATGTAAGCCAAACGAGCGCGGCTCATTTTAAACTTATCAAACAGCCCACGAGATAAAATACCCGCGGTTAATACACTTAGGTTCGACTCGATAAACACCGCTATACCAGAGAACATAGTTAAAAAGCCAACTTGACGCTTACTTTTTGCCACGCCTTTGTTCATCAACATATTAACCGTTGCTGCTACACCACCTGATTCACGAATATAGGCAAGTAACGCACCAATCAAAATACTAAAAATAAGTATACGACTATTACCCGGAGAACTTGCGACCGCGACCACTCGCTCAATCGTATTAATAAAAGTATAAAAAAGCGTATTTCCGTCGCCTTGTAACGCAAGTAAAAACTCTGATGAAGTAACGGCGACTAGCAGTGCCATAATTACTTCTTTACGCCAAAACACGATAATTATCGCAATAAGCGGTGGCAAAATAGAATACCAAGACATAAAAAACCTTTTTAGTGCAGCCTATTGGCTGCTGTTATAATTATTATTGACCTTTAATAACCAAAGCCAGAATAAGTCCACTAGCTTAATCAGTTCCGTAATAAACTCAACTTAATTCGATTAGTAGTTTTAATTAATGGTTTAATTAGTGGTTAAGTAACGCTTCGTAAACAAGTGAAATTATAGAACCGTATTTACCGGTTTCAAACTTTTTACCTGCAAACTCATAATGTGTTTCATCACCTTCAATAGAGCTATGGCGTGCATTCGTGAGTAATACAATCGCGAGGTCATAAGCAGGATCAATCACAGTGACAGTACCAGTCCAGCCAGTATGACCATAAGCTTCAGGGCTCGCATATGGGCCAAAGTGCCATTTAAGAGCCTGGTTACCTGCGCGGCGCCAACCTAAACCATAGGTTTCGTCACTGGCTTGCGGGCTAATAAATTGTTCAAGAACCTGTGGGGTAAACATTTGTTTATTGTCATAACCACCACGGTTTAAAAGTACCTGAGCAAGTACTGATAAATCCTCTGCGGTGCTAAATAAACCAGCATGTCCTGCAACGCCACCTAATGCATAAAAAGCTTTTTCATCATGTACTTCGCCTTGTAGTACATCTGTGCGGGCATTATCAAACATAATACGACCACCACGCGTATTGCCTTGCAACTCGGTAGCCGCAATATGGTTTTTAGTCACCCCTTTTTGTAGAGGGTTATACATAATATTGGTAAGCCCAAGAGGCTGATAAATTTGCCCTTCTACGTAAGCATCAAGTGGCTGGCCAGAAAGGCGCTCAACTAACACTCCCAACAACATATAGTCAATATCTGAGTATAAGTGCTTGACGTTACGCCCTGCCACAAAAGGCACACCGGTTAATAATAGGTTTTTAGTGCGTAAGCTATTTTGTGAAAAGAACCGTTCGCCAAACTTATTGTCCTTACGATGAAAATCAACCACCGCGGGGTAGCCTGCACTGTGAGTAAGTAAATCTTTGACTAAACGCTGTTCGCGACCGGCACCTCGAAACTCTGGTAAATAATAAAAAAGAGGTTTATTGACATCAAGCTTACCTTCGCTGACAAGCTTCATAAGCGCAAAGTTAGTCGCAAACATTTTAGAATTTGAAGCAATATCAAACAGCGTATCACTTTGCATTTTTTGTGGATAAGCAAGTAATGAGCCATCAGCATTGTATTTTTTAGCATCCCCATAATGGCTTAACTTCACTAATTGTCCGTCTTTTACAACAGCAAGCACTGCACCTGGAAAGCCTCGTGCAACTTCTTCATTGATCAGCTTATCAACCTCACTAAAAGACTGGTTATTAATAGCCTTAGTGTTAAGAGTTGGATAAGGGAAACGCAGGGTTAGGTTTGCCCCCTCAGGCAATACATTTTCAACTTTAAAAGTATTAATACCGTTATGAGTACGTTTTTTTAAGCTGTATTGATATATTTTTTGCGCGGTAAGTGGTTTAGCTATATTTATTTTTTCACCATTAATGAAGATATCAGCGCTACTGGCATTGTTATTTTCGATAATGATTTGTCCGCGACCTTTATACGCTTTAAACGTACCGCGGCCATTAACTAGTTTACGCGAACTTGGATGGGCCGTCGGCACTTTAGCAACCACTTGCGCGTTAGCAAGTGGCTCAATAATAGGCTCTGGAATTAGTTGCTGTTGTTCATATTCAGCCATTAATTTAGCCGCTTTTTTAGGAAAGTACTTTTCCATCAAAGCAAATAATACCGACGCACTTCGCGCATCAGCGTTACCACTGACATGCCAAGGTAAAAAGTGCATTTGGAATGCGCTTAGCGTATCTAGAGTTTGGGGATCAAGCTGATTAGTCGCGTGTATATCATAACCGTAGCCACGTAGCGCTTTTTGGATTAGTGCAATTGACGGCGTAGCTAAACTAAACTGCTGCCAATATTTATCCACTGTTTCAGTGTCATACCATGCGCCGACTCCGGCTTTATAAAGTTGATACCAAGGGAAACGTGGACCAGGATCGTTTTTACGTGTTGGGGCAATGTCTGAGTGTCCAACCACTTGTGTTGGGCCAATATCAGGATTACGAACCAAAATATCTTTACTTAGCTCAATCAGTAATTCAACTTGTTTCGCGTCAAAATCTGGGAAAATACACAGCTTAGATGCGTCATTTTCCATGCGTACTGTCGGTTTTATTTCTGGGTAATGGCAAGTCGGTACATTAACTATTTCAATACCGATGGATTGATCGTTTAAATCTGTCCGGCCTTGCCAAAAGCTTTTTCCTGCATGCCATGCTCGGTCGTGCTCATCAACTAACTGAATAACTTTTAGCTCATCATCAGGGTAACTATCGTCGTTTGACTCTGGTAACAGATAGTGGGCACTTAAGCCGCCTTCATTAACCAACACTCGTTCTGACTTTGCATAATCAATAGCCGTGTAATGCATTACTAAAAACTTTATACGGTGGCTGTAATTAGCCGATTGGGTAAACTCATAAGGTGTTGAAGCACAGCTTACAACTAGTGTTGTAGTTATTATTAAACTAGCTTTTTTTAACCAAGAAGATATAAACATTGTTGTTTTCTCATTAAAGAATAGTCAAAGTACAAACATAAAATAGCGAGCCACTATTTCTCTAAGACAGGAAACTGATAAATTTTTATACGTATATTTACTATACTAACTTTAAAGCAAATGCATAACTATTCGTTACGCCACCCATCACTTAAAAATAGATTCCTCTTTATGACAGTAACACAGCCAAGAAACATGTAAATATTTTATTTTTAAAAAATAGAATATATAGGATATTTTATACTTAGAGTAAATTATTAATACCTCGGTTGAATACAAAGGTATTCTTTTATTTACCCTCAGTAGTTGTAAGTCAATTAATTAGTTATTATATTATTCCTAGTTCTC
>NZ_JBQSVO010000157.1:0-6258 GCF_052376275.1 Pseudoalteromonas sp. AOP7-A1-14
GTTTACCTGCTTTTTTATTATTAAATATGGCGCAAATAGATTTACACCAAAGTTTAAGCCTATCCGCTTTTCTCAGCTTTTATGTACCAGTATTAACCGTGTTTAGCTTAGGAATATTATTCGACCGTTTTTATTTAGCTGAACAAAAAAACTATCAAAGACACAGTGTGTTTGGCTTAGCATCTAGCTATTCAAATATGGTGCTGGTCGGCATTCCTATTATCATTGCTTCTCTTGGCAAAGAAATGATTGCCATTGCCTTTATGATCATCACGTTCCATAGCACTTTGTTGTTTGCACTTACTTATTTAATTGGTGCTAAAGGCAACCTTGAGCGTTTTTCATGGCCAAATTTTGCTAAGAGCATGGTCTTAAACCCTATTGTTTTTAGTATCGGCTGCGGATTAATTATCAATGTTTCAGGAATTGAACTATTCGAAAACCTAATAAGTAGTTTAGAGCTACTAGCAACACCCGCTATAGCCTGTGCCCTATTTGTACTAGGAGCCAATTTAGCCTTTTATAAAATAGCCGCAAACTGGCAACCAGCACTAATTGCCTCATTAATGAAGATATTTTTACTCCCTGCATTGGTATTTTTAGTAGGTACTTATGTATTTACTTTAAACGAGCAAACTTTAACCGTACTGGTACTTTTAAGTGCATCCCCGGTGGGAGTGAATGCTTACCTCATTGCCAGCCAAATAGGCCAGCACCAAGTAACGCTCGCAGGGGCGGTGGTATTATCAACGGTATTGAGTGTGGTTAGTTTTACTTTTTGGCTAGCTTTATTACTATAGCGTTATTGCTCGGATGGCTTATTACTGTCACTTTATAAGCCACCCGCAACATCAATAAAACCACCGGTAGTAAATGATGCCTGCTCAGAGGCTAAAAAATAAATCGCAGCGGCCACTTCTTCTGGCTGCCCGCCACGTCTTAAAGGTAGTTTTTGTTTGAGCCTATCAACGCGATTTGCTTCGCCGCCATCGAGGTGCATGTCGGTGTAAATTAATCCTGGTCTTACTGAATTAACGCGGATATTTTGTTTAGCCACTTCTTTTGCTAAACCAATTGTTAATGTGTCCATCGCCCCTTTAGATGCCGCATAATCGATATATTCGTTTGGCGAACCTGTTTTTGCTGCACCGGATGAAACATTTACAATGCAGCCACCTTGTGGCATTCGTTTAATGGCTTCACGGCTGCACAAAAAAGCACTAGTGATATTAGTGGTGAGTATTTCATTTATACGCGCAGCATCCATTTCTAACAGTGGCATTTGTGGTTTTAAAATACCGGCGTTATTGACCAACACAGCTATTTCGTCAAATAATTCATCCAATTTTTGGAACATGGCAACAACGTTCACCTCTTTAGACACGTCTGCTTTTATTATTTCAGCACGCACACCATAGCCACGAACTTTCTCGGCTACTTGTTCAGCGCTATATTGATTCGTTTTATAATTAATACAGACGTCATAACCATGGCGAGCAAAATAGATAGCCGTAGCAGCCCCTATTCCTCGACTTGCCCCAGTAATTAACACCACAGAATTAGCAGACATAAATGATCCTTTTATAAAATAAAGCAACACATGCGCAGTCGTTTGCAGGCGTTCAATAGTCATAATAAAATTCACTAAGGTAATTTGGCACTAACTTAACAAAGCCAGTTGTTAAGCAGTATTTATTAAATAGTATCAGTAACTTTAAATATTGGCTGGGGCATGAATGCTGCGGTATTGGCACTTTTGCTTAGTTTCGTCATAATCAATAACGGCCACAGCACCGGTATTAAAAATAGGCATATTACCGGGACAAAGTTGGTCAACTATATAACTAACTATGGGCATATGCGCAACTAACAACCAAGAATTGCACTCAGGATGCATGGCAATTAGAGTTTCCAAGTAGTCGGCCGCAACTTGTGGGTTACCCTCCGGCACCATATCTTGGCAAGTTTGCTCAAAAGAGAAAGTATTGTTAGCCTTTACCTCTGTGGCGGTTTGCTGCGCACGAATGTAAGGACTTACCAACAAACCGGTGGGTAGGTATTGCGCTTGTAGCCAACACCCCATTTTTGCTGTTTCTTGGTGGCCATGTTGGGTTAACTTTCTACCCGCATCATCAGCCTGCATAGGCATTGCTTCACCGTGACGCATTATTAAGATTGTTTTCATAAAAAATCAACCAATTAAAGAATATAAAACAGTAGCCAGTTTGCCCGATTGTCCGCTATATTAAAACTAAGTCATACGACTCATCTAACAAGAAATCGCTTATGATATTCAGGTAGAATCCAGTTGCAGTTTCAATGCTGTCCTGAAGTTATCATCTGTTGTTAACAAGTAAACTTTAACGTTTCAGGAGCATCATTTGAATATCAGCCGCAATGATAACAGAACATACCGTGCCCTCACACTGGACAATGGTCTAAAAATTCTATTAGTTCAAGATAAAGATTCGTCGAAGGCAGCGGCTTCTATGGCGGTTAATGCCGGCCATTTTGACGATCCCCTTGATAGGCAGGGCCTTGCCCATTTTTTGGAACACATGCTTTTCTTAGGCACTGATCAATTTCCAGAATCTGGCGGCTTTAACAATTATGTTTCTCAAGCCGGTGGTAACACCAATGCGTGGACCGGCACTGAACATACCTGCTACTTTTTTGATATTAATAACCAAGAGTTTGAACAAGCACTGGCACAATTTAGTCGTTTTTTTATCGCGCCTTTATTAAACCCGGCTGAAACTGAGAAAGAGCGAAATGCCATTGAGGCCGAGTTTAAACTGAAAATAAAAGACGATGGCAGACGCATTTACCAAGCTCATAAAGAAACCGTTAACCCTGACCACCCTTTTGCAAAGTTTTCAGTCGGTAACCAACAAACCTTGGCCGACCGTCACGGCTGTATTAGCGACGAACTACAGGCATTTTTTAATACGTATTATCAAGCCCAGTGGATGACACTGGTTATTTGTTCAAGTGCTGATATTGTAACGATGGAGCTATGGGCGCAGCAGCTATTTAGCGATATTAAAGGCTCAAGCACTCAAAAACCGGTTATTAAAGCACCTCTTTATCGTTCTGAAGATTTAGGGAAAGTACTACATATTGAGCCGCATAAGCACATGCAAAAGCTGATCGTTAGCTTTGCTATGCCGAATATAGATGATTTTTACCGCCATAAAACGGTGAGTTTTATTGCCCATTTACTCGGTTATGAAGGCCAAGGTTCATTGTATTCTATTTTAAAAGAACAAGGCTGGATCAATGCATTGTCCGCCGGTGGCGGCATTAATGGTAGTAACTTTAAAGATTTTAATATTAGTGTCGCGCTTACTGATGAAGGTATTGAGTACTATGAAGATATTGTAGAAATGGTGTTTGAATACATTTTTTTAATTACCCAAAACACAGATAAACTACCGCGACTTTATCAAGATAAAAAGAACCTGCTACAAATCGCCTTTGATAACCAAGAACAAGCCCGTTTAATTGACTGGGTTAGTAACTTAAGTATCAACATGCAGCATTACGATGAAACTCATTATGTGCAAGGCGACTATTTAATGGATGGCTTTAATCAAGTCGCCCATGAAACAGCTATGCAGTGGTTAACCCCACACAATATGCGCTTAGTACTTATTCATCCGGATGTAGAGCCCGAACATAAAACCGCTTGGTATAATACACCGTATCGCGTGGAACCAATTTCATCTTGTTGGCTAGATGCGTTAGCAGAAATAAACACAGCCCTACCCGATATGCTTTTACCAACTGCAAATCCCTATTTAACTAAAGAGGTGGTACTGCATGACGTACTTGCACCGCAAACTAAACCAACACGGTTAGTACAACAACCTGGCTTTGATTTTTGGTTTAAACAAGACAACACCTTTCGCGTAGCAAAAGGTCATTTTTATCTAGCTATGGATTCTGACTTTGCAGTCAAAGATGTTAAGCATATGGCACTTACACGGCTTTTTGCTGATTTATTTATGGACAGTGTAGCTGAAAAATTTTACCCCGCAGAGCTGGCAGGTTTAAGCTATCATTTAACTTCACATCAAGGCGGGTTGACCTTACATACCGCAGGACTCTCATCAAGCCAATTAACCTTGGTAGATGAATTAATTGATGCGCTATTCAATGTCGACATTTGTGCAAAACGCTTTGCCGAATATAAAAAACAACTAGTAAGGCATTGGCGTAATAGTAACCATAACAAGCCTGTTGGTGAACTATTTAGTGTATTAGCCGCTCAAATAATGCCATGGAACCCTGAACCTAACACCTTGGCAAAAGCACTAAAAGATACTAGTTTTCATCAGTTTAATTGCTTTAGAAGTGAGTTTTTTAAAGCGCTGCACGTCGAGTCATTTTTACATGGTAACTGGCAAAAAAAAGATGCCGAAGACTTCCATAAAAAACTCAGCAAACATTTAGTAAAATCAACCGCAATTGAGGATTTAACACGCCCTTTGGTAGAAATTAATAAAGTCACGCACAATCCGCTGACACTTAATTGCAGCGATAATGCAATGGTAGTTTATTATCAAACGCTAACCGATTCTGTAGCTGAAAAAGTAAAGATGATGGCCTTAAACCATTTAATCAATCAAGATTACTTTAATGAACTTAGAACCAATCAACAACTCGGTTACTTAGTAGGTGCAGGTTATGCGCCATTTAATACCCGCGCTGGAATTGCTTTTTACGTGCAATCGCCAAACTATGCGCCTGAAACTATTTTAGCTCGCCATAATAGCTTTATTAATGAGTATGTCGCGTCTTTAAAACAATTAAGCGAGCAGCAATGGCAACAGAAAAAGCATGGTTTAAAAACGCATATTGGTGAGAAAGACAAAAACCTTCGCTTACGCTCACAACGTTTGTGGCTTGCTATTGGCAATCAAGATCACCAATTTCATATTCAAAAAAAATTACTAAACGAGCTTGAAAAGCTTAGCCTACAAGACATTTTAAACTATGCGAGAGCGACCTTTCAGGATGATAGGCCAAGATATGAACTGTTAAGCTCTGCAAAGCCCAATAAACAGAAAAAAAGTGAAGTTTATATGCATTCTCTTTGACTCTTCAAAGCGCTTGATTTAAATTATCGTTGCAAATATAAGAATTACATAATGATAATTAAAAAGATAATAACATCGTTACTAACAATTTTATTACTAAGCTATAGCCCATTGAGCTTTGGCTTTAGTGTGTCAGTGCTTCCACAAAGCTATTTGCAATATTTACCGAGCCTATTTATTCTTATAGTACTGCCCTACTTACTCTTTACTATTTACAAACTGCGCAGATCTCGCCACCAACTTAACATTTCAGAAAAACGCTTAAAAAGTACGGTCGAAGGCAGCGGAGATACGCTTTGGGATTGGCACATTACCAATAAGCAAGTTTTTAGAATCAATGATAAATACGCTTTAAACAGAAGTAATAACGTTGATTTTCCTCCCCACAGGACTTTAATTCATCCCCACGACATAACTCAAGTTGAGCAATTACTAAAACAACATTTCGCTCAAAAAACTAACTTTTTCGAAGCAAGTTATCGTTTAAAAGATAATTTAGGACATTGGCAGTGGGTGCTTGATCGAGGCAAAATAATCGAAAAAGATGCAAGCTTAACTCCCACTCGCATGGCTGGCACGCTAAGGGATATTACCCAATTAAAAGCCACCGAAGAGCGCTTAAATTTATTCGCTAAATGCGTGGAGTCATTAACTGACGCCATTGCCATTTATGATAAAGACTTTAATTTAGTCGATTTAAACCCTGGCTTTTTAAACTTATTTGGTGGTAAGCGCGAACACTATTTAAGTAAACCTTTTACCTTGTTTGGCTACGATAAAAGCTATATTGATGAAATTAAAAAAACAGTTCGCGACACCGAGCACTGGCAACAAGAATTAAAACTTCGTAACAGCGAACACACTATACTTCCAGTCGAGATTTCGATTGATGAAATCAAAAACGAGCAACAGCAAATTTGTAATTATGTCGTAGTGTATTCTGACTTAACTGAGCGAAAAAAAGCCGAGTCGCAACTTCATAACTTATCTAACCGCGACCGTACAACCGGCTTACCTAACCGTAACTTATTTTTTATTAACCTTAAAAAGCTCGCCAAACAAGGCGCTCATCATGCTTTATTAGTATTTGATTTAGACGACTTTAAAAAAATTAACGACTCGCTCGGTCATCACCTAGGTGACAGCTTACTTGCTA
>NZ_JBQSVO010000158.1:0-6143 GCF_052376275.1 Pseudoalteromonas sp. AOP7-A1-14
GTTTATATTCAACACATTTAAAAAGCTTAAAAGTTGAAATACCTTGCGAAGCTGAGCAGCAAAAAATAGCGCAATTCTTACAATCGCTCGATAAAAAAATAAACGCTGTTAACGAACAAATAGAACAAACGAAGCTATTTAAAAAAGGCTTACTACAGCAAATGTTTGTGTGAGAAACAATGACTAATAAAATTAACGACAACCCAATAGCGAATATTATTGATATTCAAACTTTGCAAGAAAGCGTAGAGGTTGAGTGCAAGCTGGCTGGTGGCCGCGACGGCCATGGCGCAGTGCCTAACGATATGTGGGAAACCTATAGTGCATTTGCTAATACCCGTGGTGGCTTAATTTTATTGGGCATTAAAGAAAAGAAAGGCACGTTTACAGTTGAGGGTATAACAAACCCAGCGCCGCTAATTAAGAATATTTGGGATACGGTTAACAACCCAAATAAAGTGAGTGTTAATTTACTCAGCGAAAGCGACGTGCGTATTGAAACACTTGAAGGCAAATCGGTTATTGCGATTACTGTACCACGCGCCCCGCGTCAAAGCCGCCCTGTATTTATAAATGCGAATCCGCTCAATGGGACCTATCAGCGCCGTTACGAGGCCGATCAAAAATGTTTGCCACCGGCAGTAAATAAAATGCTGGCAGAGCAAGAAGAAGTACGCGACAACAGAATTTTAGAGCACTTTACTCTTGATGACATAGACCCAGAAAGCCTGCGTATTTATAGGCAAATGTTTGTTGATGCCAAACCACAACACCCTTTTTTAGAATTGAGCGATCAAGAGTTTTTGCGCTCAATACGTGGCTGGCAAAAAGACCGCGCAACAGGTAAAGCGGGTTTAACTCTTGCTGGCTTAGTGATGTTTGGTAAATGGGATGCGATTCAAGATGCGTTGCCTAGTTTTGCACTCGATTATCAAGAAAAAGACGACAGTACACACCGCTGGATAGATCGTATTTATACTGATGGCTCTTGGTCGGGTAATGCTTTTGATTTTTATCGTAAGGTGTATCGTAAGCTTACGGCAGATTTAAAAGTAGGGTTTAGTTTAACCGATGACGGCCAACGACAAGATACCACTCCCGCGCATGAGGCCATTCGTGAAGCACTCGTTAATACACTGGCACATGCTGAATTTAATACCGAAAGTAATATTTTAATTGAAAAACACCCTGACTTCATTGGCTTTAGAAACGCAGGCTTAATGCGTGTACCTGTACATGAGGCTAAAGCGGGTGGTAACAGCCAGTGCCGCAACCCTGCTATTCATCAAATGTTTTTAAATATTGGTTTAAGCGAAAAAGCAGGGTCGGGTATTCCTAAAATATACAGTAATTGTAAGGCGCAAAACTGGCAGCCACCGCATATGTATGAAAAGGATGAACTAAATCAAACCTTTTTAGAGTTGCGCATGGTTAATATTGTGTCGCCTGAGCTTGATAAACGCCTGACAGATACCTTTGGTAGTGGCTACAAAAAGTTGAGCGAGCTTAAGCGAACTATTTTGATTACCGCCATTACTGAGTCATGGTTCAACCACGAGCGTATTTGTTCGTTGACCTCAGAACATACAAGAGAAGTGACACTTGCGTTAAGTCAGTTAGTTAATGCAGGGTACTTAGAGTCGGCAGGCCAGCACAGAGGCAAGATGTATCACTTAAAAGGGATACAAATCCCTACGCCTGATAATGATGCCGGTAAGAGTATTACGTTTGTAGCCTCTCCCAAGTTAGATCAGCTTTCACTGTTTGAAGGTCCGGAGTTAAATAGCGAAGGTCCGGACCTAGATACTGAAGGTCCGGAGTTAAGCAATGAAGGTCCGGACCTAGCTTTAAATACTCCGGACCAAGACAATACAGAAGTAGAGACAGCTGCAGCTAATGAGTTATGGAGTTCACTATGGGTTATAGGTGAGCAAGTACGATCTGCCTCAAGTAGAAAGCAGAAGTCTGAGGTAGAACAAGCAATAATAGCCCTATGTAAAGAAGCACAGCCGCACTGTTTAAGGTTGGGTGATATAGCGCAGCTGCTAGGAATGAAGCCCGATACGCTAAGGCGTAACTACTTAAGTAAAATGGTTAAAGAGCAGGTATTATTTTTGGCCTATCCAACAATACCGAATCACCCTGAGCAGGGTTATAAGTTACATAAAGATTAGCAACAAGCTGTGAATGTATTGCATAAGGCTAGTACCAAGGAATTGTAGATATAATGACTTACCAAAGTGAACAACAATTAGAAGATGACTTAATTGCACAGCTTAGCAAGCAGGGCTTTACGCGCGTTATTTTAAAGGATAACGCCGCACTTGAGGTCAATCTTAAGCAGCAGCTTGAAAAAGTGAATAGCTGCACGTTAAGCGATACTGAATTTACGCAAATATTGGGTAAGCTTGGTAAAGGTAATATATTTGCAAAAGCCAAAATACTGCGCGACCAGCTTGATGTAACACTTGATAACGGCGACAGCAGACACTTAACGTTGTTGTTTGATGAGCCGCAGCTAAATAGCTTTCAGGTGGCGCAACAAATTACAGTAAAGGGCACATACACTAACCGATACGATGTAACGTTATTGGTTAATGGCTTGCCGCTGGTACAAATAGAGCTAAAACGCCGTGGTATTGAACTAAAAGAAGCGTTTAACCAGATTAAGCGTTATCAAAAGCATTCGTTTCATGCCAACCATGGTTTGTTTAACTATGTGCAGCTGTTTGTAATGTCGAATGGGGTTAATAGCCAGTACTTTTCTAACAACAGTGAAATGTCGGCTAAGCAAACCTTTGACTGGACTGATAATGAAAATAATAAAATAAGCCAGTTACATGACTTTACCGAAGCATTTTTAACGCCTTCGCACTTAACGTATATGCTCACCAAGTACATAGTGCTTAATGAAACAGGTAAGTACTTAATGGTGCTTAGACCGTACCAGTTTTATGCAGTAGAAGCGATTGTAGAGCAGGTTAAAACTACAACCGATAACGGCTACATTTGGCATACTACAGGCTCAGGTAAAACTTTAACCTCGTTTAAAGCGGCGCAAATTATGACCTCGCTAAGTGAGGTTGATAAAGTAGTATTTGTGGTAGACCGTAAAGACCTAGATTACCAAACCGCGCTTGAGTTTAATGCGTTTGTAAAAGGCTCTGTAGACAGTACCGACAACACCAGTATGTTGTTCCACCAGCTGTTAGATAAGCCAATGAAGGGTAGAAAGGTCAACCAAAGCCGTAATACTAAGCTGGTGGTAACTACCCTACAAAAGCTCAATAACGTGGTGACTAAACAGCGCTATTTAAAAGAAATGCAAAGCCTGCAGGATAAGCGCATTGTGTTTATATTTGACGAGTGCCACCGCAGTCAATTTGGCGATACGCATAAAAATATTACCGAATTTTTTAATAACGCGCAGTTGTTTGGTTTTACGGGTACGCCTATATTTGCCGACAACGCCGTTGCTAAAAACTCAGTTAAACGCACCACAAAAGATTTGTTTGGTGAGTGCTTACATCCTTATGTAATTGTGGATGCAATACGCGACGCTAACGTGCTTAAGTTTGCTATTGAGTACGTTGGGCGTTACCAATACAAAGATGGCTCTAACAACAACCTAGACATTGAAGTTGAAGACATCGACACCAAAGAGCTTTTAACCTCTCCTGCGCGCTTAGATAAAATAACTGATTACATTATTGCCCAGCATAACCGTAAAACGCATAGCCGCGAATATAACGCTATGTTTTGTGTATCAAGCGTTGCAGAGCTTATTCAATACTATGAGTTGTTTGCGAGCAAAAAAGCACAAGGCAAACACAACCTTAAAATTGCCACCATATTTAGCTATGAGGCCAATGAAGAGGAAGAGTACGAACTAGGTAATGATGATGCGCAAATTAAAGAAGTATCAGCCAAATATTTAAACGAAGGGCAAACCGTTAAGCTGCATAGCCGCGATAAGTTAGACTCATTTATTAACGACTACAACGCAATGTTTGGTACAAGCTACTCCACCAAAGACAGTAAGTTATTTGAAGACTACTACAAAAATATATCTAAGCGCGTTAAAGCCAAAGAGATTGATATATTGCTGGTGGTGAATATGTTTTTAACAGGCTTTGATGCTCCTAAGCTCAATACTTTGTACGTTGATAAAAATCTTAAATATCATGGTTTGGTACAAGCGTTTTCGCGCACTAATCGTTTATTGGGTGAGACTAAATCGCACGGCAATGTAGTGTGCTTCAGAAACCTTAAAAAAGCTGCCGACACGGCTTTTACGCTGTTTTCGAACAAGCAGCCTAAAGAATATATAGAAACACCTTCGTGTAATGAGCTGCTTACTGATTTTAACAGCGCCTATGAAGCGCTAATGGAAATTACGCCTACCGTTGACTCAGTTGATGCTTTACCTGACGAAGAGGCTCAGGCGTTGTTTGTGAGGCAGTTTCGTGAGCTTATGCGCTTAAAGAACATGTTAAGCAACTTTGCTGACTTTGATATGGACTCAACCTCCATGGGCGAGCAAGAGTTTCAGGATTATACGAGTAAGTATGCCGACCTTGGCAGGCAGCTACGTGAGAACTCAAGTAAAGAAAAAGTATCGGTTTTAGATGACGTTGATTTTGAACTAGAGCTACTACACAGTGATATAGTAAATGTAACCTATATTTTGCAGTTATTGCGAGAGTTACACGGCGAAGAAAGCGGCGACGAAAAAGCCCGTAAACGTCAAGTAATAGCAAACCTTATAGCCACAGATCCAACCTTATTAAGTAAAAAAGCACTTATAGATAAGTTTATGGACGAGCACTTACAAGGCATACCTGCCAGTGCTGACGTTGATGAAGAGTTTGAGCTTTATTGGGAAAAAGAAAAGCGCCTAGAGCTTGAGAGGTTTGCCCACGAGCAAAAGTTAAACCAAGATCGCCTAGAAAAGCTAGTAACGCGTTATGAGCTAAGTGACGAAATGCCACTAAGGGATGACTTTGCTGATGTACTAGAAACCAAACCCAGCCTTTTACAACGCAGAAGAATACTGCCAGTAATAACGGATAAATTTAAACACTTTGTTGATACGTTTATCGCAGGGTTTTAAAGGAGTGAGGTGTTTTTCGTAAACCGTGAACGGTTTGTTAGGGACGTATAAGAAAATGTTGTATTTATGAATTTCGAACGTATTTGGAGTGAGTTTACGAAAGCTATATCTTAGTGTAGCAGGGCAACGTGTATTGAAATTACACAACAAAGTATAAAAATGAGACTGTAAAGCTGATAACTTTCTGGACTAGTTTTTTCGGCCGCTACGTGCCAAGAGCGGACGGTAGTAACCATGTTCACTTGTTATGGGGTCTGTGTCATCACTGCAACAATATAACCAGCTATACCAGCACCAATTATTTTTGACCACTCAACGAATAAAGTCCAAAAACTTTGAAGCAGCTTTTTTCTATTCCGTACGTCAATCAAAGTCATCCAGTTGATTTTAATAATATCCATTAAAGAGTTTGAATACACGCCATAAACACTTGAGTTGCGGTTATAAAATAGATATTTGGAAATACATTTGTCAATCAGCTTATCGCTTACGTTATCAGGGTTAAGTGATATATGAAGTATAATATTCTCTTCATTTCTTGAGTAACGTTCAGATTTATAAGGATAAATTATAAAAGCAACTGAGCCTGTACTACTAAATGATGCAACTAAAGCAGAACCTTTCTCAACCTCGCATGAAGTACCTTTTTTTTCAGGTGTATTAATTCTTTCAACTACGCCTGTTTTATTAGCTCCTGAAGAAAGTTGAACTGTAACTTCATTTATTGTTTCGTCATGTACTTGGCAAAATAACCTAAAAGGGTATTCTGTTTTGCTTGAGAGCTCAGCTATATCTTGAAACTTACTTCTTATTTTATTTTGCGTAACTAATTTCCAGTTTAATCTACGCCTATTCAGTTCAAAACTACTGGATTTTAATTTAACTGATTCTTTTGTAAGAACATTCAAGTTAACACCTCAACTGGATTAAACCCCATAACAGCTTTATCGGAGGACACTTTCCATATTTTAGTGCGAAAACATCCTTATTTTGTGGATTTACATTAATAGCAAATACTATAAGTTATTGC
>NZ_JBQSVO010000159.1:0-5822 GCF_052376275.1 Pseudoalteromonas sp. AOP7-A1-14
TTTTGTGATTACCTAGAATTTCTAACCTTTTCAGGCCTCAGAAGATCAGAGTTACTGCAACTTCCTTGGTCACAAGTACACCTTGAAGATAGGATATTCATTTTAGAAGATACAAAAAATGGCTTAGATGTCGAGTTCCCTATTACAGATCGATTAGCTGAGATATTTAATCGACGAAAAGAATACAAGGTATCTGACTATGTATTTGGGATAAATAGTAAAAAGGGCTACCTCACTGATCCTAAAAAAACGTTGAAACATGTATGCCAAATTGCAGAAGTAAAAATCACTTCGCATGATTTGCGCCGCACATTTACATCAATGGCTGAGAGTAGCGGAGTATCAGGGTACCTTCTGAAACGCCTTCTAAACCATATTACAGATAAAAGTGATGTAACTGCTGGCTATTTAATTTTAACCGCTGAGGAGCTTAAAGAGCCCGCAGAGAAAGTAACAGAAACGATAGCCAAATATGCAGGTTTGATTGAAGAAAAGCCTGATGATCAAATGAGTGAAATGAAAAGTCTGTTAGCAAGCTTAACTAAGGAACAAAAAGTTGAGTTGATGAGCACTTTATTAAGTTGATATTTTATAAATTTCTTTTAAATCAAAAAAGTCCCTATGCGGGACTTTTTATTAATTATCGTTGACCTACAGGTGCTTTATTTACTACCTGTACTTGAGAGGAAATTGCTCGCTCAATAACTTGATTATAAACTCGCTTTTTCTCACTTGAACTTGAGTCAAGTACAAAGTCTGAAAGCTTAGAATTTTGAGCTTGCTTTGGCTTTATTAAATTTGAAAACATAGGTACTCCTAAAGCTCGTTTTTTGAGCTGGACGATGATTCTATCAGGCTCTGTAGATCTTCTCTAGTGAATTTTTCATCTAAATGATGCTCAATTGCCTGAACGTTATCATGATAAAAACGTGTTCGACCCTTATTATTCTTAACCAATAAATCTACTTTAATTTGACTTCCAAACTTTAATTTAAGTTCCTTGATAACATTTTGTGATGCAAAAAATTGATCTATAAAAGTATTTGGTAAAATTCTACGCCCTTCTAACTTCTCTCTGGCTTCAACAAATTCCCATGCATACTCTGGCTTTTGGTACACAAACAAAATAAGCACTTTTCGACCTTTACGAATAGAACGCTCAATATTTTTTTCTGCAACATCATAACTTGCCAAGGTACCATCTAACAAAAATGACTGCTTGTTTTTAAAAGCATGATCAAGTGTTCTCTCAACAATAAAAGATACAGCACGATGAAATAAATAAGAGTTATCACCTGTATAACCAGGTATTAGTTCTCTTAACTCATCTGGATCAAGCCTGAGTACATTATCAGCACCAATTTCTTCTAAAAAAGCTTTTGAAGCTTCAGTTTTTCCTGCGCCAGGCGAACCTGCCATAAAAACAGAAACCGGCCTGTTATCGGGAGGAAACCGATCTTTATCTGTTAACTCGCGAGCTATACGAGTCCTATTATTTTTAGCATAGGCAATTGCCTGTCGCTCTAATTCTTCTGGTGTCATATAAGGCCTTAATCTTCTCCATTAATTATGCCACCTAAACACTTATCCATGAATGATTAAAATAGAACTAATTTTGCTATATGTAAGCCATTTCTATTTTATATTTCGCAATCAAATTCAAAGTTATAAATTTAAATTTCTGATACTAAAATTATATTATCACCTTAGCACTAGAGTTTAATCTAAATATACTTTCTTTTTGGGAGAGTGGGCATATCTGCATAGTGACAAAATTCAGAGTTAACCCTATCTATTAATTTAAATACATCGCTTTCAATTTCATAAAAATCTCTCCTTGGCAAATACTCAACTTCGATACCAGCTTTGCACAGCAAGATCTTAATATTTTGCTGATGTGGCTTGTACTTAAATTCACCTAACTTTAAATCTATAATTTTAGTATTACTATTATTTATAACCGAATCGAGCTCATATAAGAAGTATTTGTAGCTTTCTGAAGGTGTCAATATCCCCTCTCTAGATTTTGGGAAGATCAAATTATAAAATTTAAAGGTGTTTATTGCTTTAGCTGAAAGGCGATGAGTGTTTTCGACCTCAGTTGATACAAAACTTTTAAACAGCTGGTAATTTGCTAAATGATTTGAAAATTTTGTAGTTTCTTGATGGCTTATATAGTTTTGTAGAGCGATATAAATGCCATAAACGGTAGTAATACCTAGACTTACCGATGCGCCTATTTCCAACACCTTGAAAGAGGAAGAAAAAATAGATGCGAAGTTTTGGACACAAGAGTTACTAAAACAAATATCCAAGCCATTGACATTTTTCTTTGAGAGAGTTGCTATATAAAATAGCATAGAGATTACAAAACTAATTATAAGAGGGAGTAAACTGAAAAGTAAGAATTTAAACTTTAGCTCTTTAGTGTTTATCATATTTTGGAAATACACCTTTTAATCGCGGCCGTAACTTTTTGGCTAAGTTAGGGTAAGATTTAGCTACCAAATTTAATCTCTCATGAGCTCTATAAAATCTTTTGTAGAACCAATAGTTCTCACCTTTCCTTTCATAATCACGCTCTAGCCTCTCAAGCATCACTTCGATACGTTTTAAATCCTTTTTAGATGGTTTTGGTGACACTTTTAACAATCGAGCTATAAGTTTTTTATGTTGATTGTGACCAACACGCTTTAATTTATTGACTCTCCCCATACAACGGTTAAAATCTTTTCGAAAAGCATGGGTTGTTCTAAACTTGGGCTCTGATGCTAACCTTTCCACATTTTTTACTGAAGCTCTAATTCGCGATACTTCATCAGAAGGTAATCTAGGCTCTCTAAACGAGACCCTCAGCCCATGAACTAATAATGGTCCTTCAGATACTCTAAACACATTAGTTTTTTCCTCATTAATAGGTAAATCCTTTTTATGAAGCATATCTATAATAAGGTTTTTCACATAAGAGTAATTATAATCTCTTTCTAGTGATGAAACTGTAATGTCATCAACCAATCTTGTATATCTGAGTCCTTTTCTTCTTATTCTTTTTACTACCTCAGGCTCAATATCAAACAAACATAAAGAAGCAATATAACTTGAAGTTAATGCACCTTGAACAATAAAGCCGTTGTGACAACAAATTTCAGCTAGACACTGAGAAACATCTTCTGAATATTTAAAGAAATTTTTGAAGATATCGACGACGTGATCGATATGAATATTATTAAAAAAATCTTGGACATCAACTTTAAGAAGGCTACTGCTTAAACAGTGATTGGTCACACATGCTACATAATCTTTGTGGTCAATTTCCCCCTCAAGAAGATCTTGGTTTGGTATTGAGCCATAAATAAAACTTGGCCAATGAACAATAGTGCCTTTTTTGGGGTTAAATATTCGGTTATTAATTCGTCGTTGAATTCTCCTCAACTTATAATGAGGATTATGTACTCTCCTAATACCACCTGAAGACTTAGGAATTTCTGACTGAGTATAACTTTCAGAGCCTAATGCTCTTACCTCGTTTAATTCACTCTCTGTTATGTCTAAAGCACTACATAAGTTCTGTATCGAGCTTATAGAATTGTCAGAATCTTTCTCAAAGTAATCAATAATTTCCATATCATAAACTTTTACTAGTAGGCTAGGCCTGCCCATACTATAGGATGAAATGAGGAATGCCCTATCTATTAAAAAGATTTTGGGTACGCCATTCCTCAAAACGGCCTAGCCTAGACGTCAACCTCTACTCTTGGTTTCGAGTGGGAAGGTGTCGGGCTTCCTCGGTCAAGTTCGTTTTCACGAACGCCTATTATTACAGGCATTAAGACCCAAAATCATACTTATCATTCAATAGAATGGGACAAGCGATACGCTTGCGTTAAGCTCATATTCACATACTATTTAGTTAAAAGTCAATTAATTGGTTAGCTGGTTTAGTGTAACTACCTGTGTTTATATGTTTTGTGTTGATATAACTGATAGCGTTTATTTATATATTTAAAATACGTTTCACAACCTCGCCCGTTTGGTGCTTAAAATATGTAGTAAATACAACGCTTCCAGAAGAGATAAAAAATCAAAAGTACGACTCATAAAAACTAAAAGTACGATGGTTTGGATCAAAAGTACGATACTATCCAAAACCAAAAGTACGATTCTTATCTGCCCATTACCCTTTTCGTAAACGTTCAACTTCAAACTTTGCAAGCTGTCTTCTGCCGCTTTCAGTATCACGAAAAATTAATACGTCATCGCTCTCAACTCTAATTCGATAATCTAAAATTTTTTTAATTTTTTGGATACGATTCTTTAAAGCTGATAGCGGTAGCCTTACACCGATTCTTTCTCGTAAATTATCTAATTTGATAACTTGCTTAGAAGGCCTACCGCAGCGCTTCCGGCAGACTTCATAAAGTCTGCGATCAAATGGTTTTGATAATTGAAAGTAGTCTTCATGTAATGTTAATACATCATTGTCATCAATCGTCTCAATGAGCCAATCGGGCAATGTTACTTGCCAGCGGCTTAAACCACTACCTTCGATTAACTTAAAGCCTTCGATGAGACCCATATTTTCCAAAAATTTTCGGCCATTAAACTTGTAATCAGTAGTAATTAAAGTTCCTGCGAGTCGATATAAAGCCTTTTCAACAAGTTTGTACTCTTTTCCTGATGTTCCTCTCCCTGTTGCCTTTAGGAGATCATAAGTGTTGAAGCGAACCGTGTTACTGAGCTCTAACTTAGCATTTTTTGCAGCCATGATATGACTTAAGCAATAAATGAGTATTTCTTTATCTTTTATGGTTGCTCGACCCAGGACGCTTGGAACAATTTTTATCGATACACCTTTATATGAGAAATCTAACGTACCTTTAGACTTGCCGTCTAATGCAAACACAGGCCACACCATTGAAAACATATCTGATTTCAAATTGACATGAGTCATTTTGCATTCGAAATGCACCATAACTAGCGTTACTTGTTTCTTGGTTGAGAAGCTAACCAGTTGTGAAAGTCTTCAACAGGGAAATGAATCGCCCCGTGTTTGCCAGAGACTCAATAACTTGAGAAACTGGAACTATGAAAAAATCAAATCGCTATACATCAGAATTTCGTGAACGTGCAATTAGGCTTGTTACCACACAACAGCATGAATACCCTTCTCTTTGGGCTGCGCTAGTATCGATTTCAGATAAACTGGGATGTACCCCAGAAACACTTAGAGCATGGGTCAAGAAATCTCAAGCTCAACCGTCTAAACCCTCTTCTAATACGCAATCAACTGAAGAACGCCTTGCCGTCTTAGAGCGCGAGAATAAAGAGCTCAAGCGAACGAATGATATCCTGAGGCAAGCTGCCGCTTTTTTCGCCCAAGCGGAGCTCGACCGCAAACAGAAGTAATAGTGGATTTTATTGATGCTTGCAGAGAGCATTACGGTGTCGAGTCAATTTGCAAGGAATTGCCGATTGCACCATCAACGTATTATTCTCATAAACAGATACAAAGAGAGCCTGAGCGACTGTCTAACCGCAAAAAGCGTGATGCTGAGCTGATAATACTCATTCGCGAAGTGTGGGAGGATAATATGTCAGTTTATGGTGCAAGAAAAATATGGAAGCAGCTACAGCTTGACGACCATCAAGTCGCCCGCTGTACAGTCGAACGATTGATGCGAGTTATGGGAATTCAAGGTGTTCGTCGGGGTAAAGCACATAAGACAACGATACCTGACGAGCAACAAGATAAACCACTTGATTTAGTTAATCGTCAATTTACTGCTGAGCAGCCAAATCAACTTTGGGTAGCTGACATCACC